>JAPKZE010000002.1 GCA_026393955.1 Candidatus Aminicenantota bacterium | reverse complement strand
CTCCACCAGAACGCTTCGGTGCTGCTCCTCGACGAGCCGACCCGCGGCATCGACGTCGTCAGCAAGAGCCAGATCTACGAATGGATCGGCGGCCTGGCCCGCGACGGGAAGTCGGTCCTCTTCGTCAGCTCCTATCTGCCCGAGCTCCTCGGCATCTGCGACCGCATCGCCGTCTTCCACCGGGGGGCCCTGGTCGAATCCCGGCCGACCTCCGCGTGGGAGGCCGGCGCCCTGATGGCCGCGGCCACCGTGGGCCGGACGCGGCGGGAAAGTCCGATGGAACAAAGGAACGCGGAATGAGCCGTCAACGTCGGGCCAGCCTCGGTCACGCCCTCAACTTCCTCGGCCCGTTCATCGGGCTCCTGCTCGTCATCGCCCTGTTCTCCCTGATCCCGGAGGTCCAGGGCCGGTTCCTCAGGTTCGCCAACTTCAAGAGCGTCGCCACCCAGTCGGTCATCGTCGCTTTGGGCGCCCTGGGCATGACCCTGATCATCATCAGCGGCGGCATCGACCTCTCCGCGGCCTCCAACATCGCCCTGGCCAGCGTCATCACGGCTTACGCCGTCAACGCCGGCGCCGCACCCCTGGTCGCCCTGCTCCTCGGCGTCCTCACGGGCGGGCTGGTCGGCCTCGTCAACGGCGGGCTGGTGACCCGGCTCAAGCTCATCCCGTTCATCGTCACCCTGGGCATGATGGGCATCGCCCGGGGAGCGGCCAAGTGGATCGCCGGCAACCAGAAGATCGACGCGCCTATGACCTGGGTCAACGAGCTCATGTCCAAGAGCCCGCACCCGCCGTGGCTCCTCCTGGCCCCGGGCGTCTCGATCGTCATCGTCTTCGCCGTGGCCATGGCCGTCCTGCTGAAGTCCACCGTCTTCGGCCGCCACGTCTTCGCCGTCGGCTCGAACGAGGCGACGGCCCGGCTCTGCGGCGTCCGGACTGACCGGGTCAAGATGCTGGTCTATGCGATCTCGGGCCTCTTCTGCGGCCTGAGCGGCGTCATGGAGTTCTCCCGCCTCACGGTCGGCGACCCGACCGTGGCCGTCGGGCTCGAGCTCGACATCATCGCCGCCGTCGTCATCGGCGGCGGCAGCCTGAGCGGGGGCGAGGGCAGCATCCTCGGGACCATGGTCGGCGTCCTGATCATGTCGTTCCTCCGCAACGGCTGCACGATGATGGGCTGGCCGAACTACATCCAGGAGATCATCATCGGGGCCATCATCGTCATCGCCGTGGCCCTGGACAGATTGCGCCATAAAAAAGAATAGGGACTGTCCCGGCACGGGACTGTCCCTCTTTTCTTGAGCCGCAAAGTTTCTCCCCGCGCCGTCGTCTAACTTAACGAAACGACTTTAGGAGGACGATCATGGCAAGAACCTTCAACAGGACAGCGATCCTTTGGGCAGCGGCCGCTCTGCTGGCCGCCGTGGTCCTGGTCCCGCTCCTCGCGGCCCAGGCGCCGGCGCCGCCGCCGGGCCGTCCCGGTCCGCGGGCCGCTCGGGCCCAGGCTCTCGCCGACCTCGGCCTGACATCGGACCAAGCCAAGGCCCTCGGTGAATTCCGCCAAGCCCGGATG
>JAPKZE010000053.1 GCA_026393955.1 Candidatus Aminicenantota bacterium | reverse complement strand
GGTCCCCCCTCCACCACGGGGATCTTCAGGGGGACACTCAGCGCCGCCGCAGCTCCGCCTGGGATTGGGAGACTTCATCCTGTATGGGAGCCTCAGGGGCCGACCGTCGCCAGCCGTGTCTCATTCGGGACGGAAAACGATATTCCCAATAGTTAAGGGTATTGAAAAGCGCTGAGCTTGGGAGGGGAAGGCGAATCCGGTATAATCGGAGGAAACCGACGCGAGGAGGTCGACGATGTCCGATTTCGGCGGGGCCGCGAAGCCGCTTTCCGAGAATCCCGACTACAAGATCGCCATCCTGGGCGTGCCCTTCGACGAGAAATCGAGCTACCTCCGGGGCGCCGCCGACGGGCCGGCCGCCGTCCGGAGGGTCTCGACCGGCAAGTGCTACTGCGGCACCACCGAGCTCGGGGTCAACCTGGAAGAGGACACCGTGTTGGTCGACCTCGGCGACGTCGACACGTCCGGCGACATGGATAAGACCTTCGCCCTGATCGAGAAAGCCGTGGCGGCCATCCTGGACAAGGGCGCCGTGCCCATCGTCCTCGGCGGCGACCACTCCATCACCTATCCCGTGCTCAAGGCCTTCGCCCGCGCGTTCAAGCCCCTCGACGTCCTCCACTTCGACGCCCACCCGGACCTCTACGACGACCTCTACGGCGACCGTCTTTCCCACGCCTGCCCGTTCGCCCGCATTCTCGAGGACGGCCTGGCGGCGAACGTCGTCCAGGTCGGCGTCCGGGCCATCACGGCCGGCCATAGGGCCAAGGCCCTCAAGGGGGGCGTCCGGATGGTCGAGATGAAGGACATCCACGACCCGCTCCACCTCCGCTTCGCCAACCCCGTCTACATCTCCTTCGACCTGGACGCCCTCGATCCGGCCTTCGCCCCGGGGGTCTCCCACCACGAGCCCGGCGGGCTCTCGACCCGCCAGGCCCTCCAGGTCATCCAGTCGCTCAAGGGCCGGATCGTCGGCTTGGACGTCGTCGAGCTGAATCCGTCCCGGGACCCCTTGTCCATCACCGCCGCCGCCGCCTTCAAGATCATCAAAGAGACCGCCGGCCGGATCGTCCGGCCGCTCTAGGAGGGAGCCATGAAGCGCCTGTTCGCCGTCGTCGTCCTGGCCGTTGCTGTCGCCGGCTGCGCCCGGGCCCAGAAGGGTCCCGCCTTCGACGCCTGGTTTGTCGACAAGACCATGCGGGTCGACTACTTCCACACGGGGAGCGCCGCGATGGAGACGTATGCCCTGGACCAGGTCTACGACCAGGGCCTCTGGGCCGGCTCCCGGTCCCACCTCCTCGATCCGTTCAACCTCGGGCGCTACACGGTCAAGGTCTACGACGAGGCGACCGGCACGCTGATCTTCAGCCGGGGGTTCGACAGCTACTTCGGCGAATACAAGACCTCCGACGCGGGCGTCAAGGGCGTCCCCCGGACCTACCACGAGTCCGCCCTCCTGCCGTACCCGAAAAAGCCCGTCCGCGTCGCGATCGAGGCCCGGGACCGGCAGAACGTCGCCAAGCAGGTCTTCAGCCAGACGATCGACCCGGCCGCGATGACCGTCATCCGCGAGCGCCTCATCCCCGGCGTCAAGGTCGTCGAGGCCCTCAAGTCCGGCGAACCGCGCCGCAAAGTCGATGTGGCGATCATCGCCGAAGGCTACACGGCCGGCGAGGAGGCGAAGTTCCGGTCCGACCTCGACCGCTTCGTCGGGGTCTTCTTCAAGCTCGAGCCCTACGCCTCCCACCGGGACAAGTTCAACATCTCCGGCGTCTTCAAGCCCTCGGCGGAGAGCGGCTGCGACGAGCCGAGCCACGGCTCGTTCCGGTCGACCGTCCTCAACTCGACTTTCGACTCTCTCGGCTCCGAGCGTTATCTCCTGACCGAGGACAACAAGAGCCTGCGCGACATCGCCGCTCATGCGCCGTACGACGCGCTCTATATCATGGTCAACCACAAGCGCTACGGCGGCGGCGGGATCTACAATCTCTATTGCACCTTCACGACCGACAACCAGTGGTACGAGTACCTGTTCCTCCACGAATTCGGCCACTCGTTCACCGGCTTGGCCGACGAGTATTACACCTCCGACGTCGCTTTTAACGAATTCTATCCGGCCGGGATCGAGCCGGCCGAGCCGAACATCACCGCCCTGCTCGATCCGGCGATGCCCAAGTGGAAGAGCCTCCTCAGTCCCGGCGTCGGCGTCCCGACGCCCTGGGAGAAGGCGGCCTTCGACGACATGGACAACGCCTACCAGAAAGTGCGCCGGGAGGTGAACGGGACGATCGCCCGGATGAAGAGAGCAGGGGTGGCCGCGGCCGAGGTCGCCCGGGCCGAGGAGGGATCGGAGCGGCTGTCGCGCGAGCACGCCGACAAGGTCGATGCCTTTCTGAAGGCCAGCAAATTCTGGGGCCAGGTCGGCGTCTTCGAAGGGGCCGGTTACGCGGCCAAGGGCCTCTACAGGCCCCAGCTCGACTGCCTGATGTTCACCAAGGGCACGAAGCCGTTCTGCAAGGTCTGCGAAGCGGCCGTTCTGCGGACGATCCTCTACTACACCGACTGACCCGGACCGCACCAGATCCCGGTCTCGCCATCGCAGGCCTCCCGGACGCGGAGAGCCGCCCTTTCAGCCTTTGGTCATATTCTATAAACGAACCCCCCTCGGGGGTTTTAAGTGCGGGCTGTTGTCAGCAAAAGGGGGGTTGATGATGGGAACCAAAAAGGTGGGGGCTTTCTCCAGCCCGCGCAAGAAAGCCAATATCATTATAGCACCGGAGCGCCGGATGTAAAGCATTTATTGCTTTTTTTTGTGTTTATTTTTCGATCGTTTCAACCCATTGATTTTCCAGCCTGTTCCCTTCAGAATGGGAGGGACATCCGGAACCGGGAGGACCCATGGACCAGAAAACGGACCCGAAGAAGGTCGAGATCAAGGTCGACGAAGCCGTCGCGCTCGGCCAGTACGCCAGCCTGGCGGCCATCCGCCACTCGCGCGAGGAGTTCCTGTTCGATTTCGCGTTCCTCTTTCCCGACGGGCCTTTTGGCAAGCTCGTCGCCCGCATCATCGTCAGTCCGGCCCACGCCAAGCGCTTCCTCGAAGCTCTGCAGGCCAACGTCAAGCGCTACGAAGACCAGTTCGGCACGATCGTCCCGGCGGACATGCCGCCGCCGGTCGATTTCATCCAGTGACGGCGCGCCGGGCCGCCGGTCCCCGCGGTCTTGGCAACAGGGGGAATTTGATAATATTAGTTGACCGGAGCGCAGAGGAGTATTATCATTCAGCTGGGGATCCGATCATCGGGTCATCTCAAAAAGCTCAATAATTCCTTAGGGAGGTCTTAGACATGGCTTATGAATTCAAGAACTCACGGGGCGTCAGCTACTTCCTGCACTCCAAGGACGTCCTCCTGAAGGGCGGCCGCAAGCAGACGATCTATTTCTTCGCCCGCGATGTGCGGCCCGGCGCCATGGATGCGGTTCCCGACGCCTACGTCGTCCAGGAGACGACCAAGACCGGGATGCCCATCCTGAAGAAGAAGTAAGGGCTCTCGCCCAGGCCGACGAGGCCGGGAACCCCGGTTCCCGGCACGGACGGGGGATCACCTTCGAGGCTTTCCCCGAAGGCGGTTCCCCCCTGTTTTTTTTCGGGCTCCTCTTTGACGGTCTCCCGCCTTCTGGGTATACTGAGCCCATGAGATCCCTCGCATCCAAAGCCCTGGTCGGCGTCCTCGGCGCGGCGCTCGCATTCGCCGCCTGCGGCCGGAGATCTTCCGACGGTCCGGGCCCGCAAGCGGCCAAGACCCTCAGCATCGCCGTCATCCCCAAGGGGACGACCCACGAGTTCTGGAAGTCGATCCACGCCGGCGCTCTCCGCGCGGCCCGCGAGCTCGGCGTCGAGATCATCTGGAAGGGCCCGCAGAAGGAAGACGACCGGGCCCAGCAGATCACGGTCGTCGAGGATTTCATCAGCCGCGGCGTCGACGGCATCGTCCTCGCGCCGCTGGACGACCGGGCCCTCATGCGCCCCGTCCAGGACGCCGTGCGCGAGAGGATCCCGGTCGTTATCATCGATTCCGCCCTCCAGGGGACCGATTTTGCGAGCTACGTGGCCACGGACAACTACAAGGGCGGCGTCCTGGCCGCCCGGCGCCTCGGCGAGCTCCTCCACGGCCAGGGTCGGATCTTCCTCATCCGCTACCAGGAAGGATCGGCCAGCACCGTGCAGCGGGAGGCCGGGTTCTACGACACGCTGACCAAGGAGTTCCCCGCGATCGTGCTCCTCGTCAAGGACCAGTACGCGGGGGCGACGACGGAGACGGCCTACCAGCTGGCCGAGAATCTCATCAGCCGCTTCCCCGACGTCGATGGCGTCTTCGCGCCGAACGAATCAAGCACCTTCGGAACGCTCCGGGCCCTCCAGGAATCCCGCCTCACCGGCAAGGTCGTTTTCATCGGCTTCGACAGCTCGCCCAAGCTCATCCAGGGCCTCCGGGACGGTGACCTGCAGGGGCTCGTCCTCCAGAATCCCGTCCAGATGGGCTATCTCGGCGTCAAGACCATCGTCGCCCACCTCCGGGGCGAGACCGTCGAACAGGTCATCGACACCGGCGTCGTCCTGGCCACGAAAGAGAACATGGATTCCGCCGGGATCCAGGCCCTGCTTTCGCCGGATCTCACCCTGATCAAAGACTGATGAACAACGTCGCCGCCGCGCCGCCCGTCCTGCGCATGGCCGGCATCAGCAAGAGCTTCGGCGCGACCAAGGCGCTCGACGACGTCTCTTTCGAGCTCGGCCGCGGCCAGGTCCACGCCCTGATCGGCGAGAACGGCGCCGGCAAGAGCACGATGATGAAAGTGCTCAGCGGAGCCATCACGCCCGACGCCGGCCGGATGGAGATCGACGGCCGGCCCTACGCCCCGGCCGGACCCGGCGAAGGCCTGGGCTGCGGCGTGTCGATGATCTACCAGGAACTGACCCTGGCCCCGCACCTCACGGTCGAGGAGAACATCATGCTCGGCCGCGAGGTCCACGCGGCCGGCTGGCTCGACCGTCCGGCCATGAGGCGGAAGGTCCGC
>JAPKZE010000334.1 GCA_026393955.1 Candidatus Aminicenantota bacterium | reverse complement strand
GAATCGACGGAGATGGAGATGATGGTCGGCAGGATCATGATGCCCAGGATGATCGAGGCGGCCAGGACCGATAAGCCCGGCCCCCCGAAGGTCTCCCGGATGAACGGGACGAGGATGATGACGCCCATGAAGCCGTAGACGACCGAAGGGATCCCCGCCAGAAGCTCGATCACGGGCTTGATGAAGCGCCGGACCCGCTTCGAGGAGAACTCCGTCAGCACGATGGCGCAAGCCAGCCCGAAGGGGATGCCGATCACCAGAGCGCCGGCGGTGACGAAGAGGGAGCCGACGATCATGGGCCAGAGGCCGAAGAGCTTCTCCGAGGGATACCAGCTCGTTCCGGTCAGAAAGCTCTTCAGGCCGTACTTGAACATGATCGGCGGTCCTTGGCCGACGATGAACACGGTGATGACGAGGAGGACGGAGACCGCCGAGAAGGCGACGACGAGCAGGGCCAGACGGACGAGCCGGTCGTTGCGCTCGAGCCGGTTCCCCGCTCTCTTGCTCCCCGTTCCCGCCATCGCGTCCTCCTCCCCCGCCGGTCACCGGACCGGCAGGAGACCCTCCTTCTTGACCAGGGCCTGGCCTTCATCGGACAGCACGAAATCGATGAAGGCCTTGGCGTGACCGGTCGGCTCGCCCTGGCTGACGAAGAGGAAAGGCCGGACGAGCTTGTAGCTCCCGTCCCTGATATGGGCTTCGCTGGCCGCGGCCCCGTCGAGGTCGAGGGCCCGGACCTGTTCGTTGACGAGGCCCAGGGAGATGAAGCCGATCGCGTGGGGATCATGGGCGACGATCTCGCGGACCGTGCCGTTGGAATCCTCGGTGAGGGCTCCCGGGAAGATCCGGGTCTTGCCCATGACCAGCTCCTGGAAGGCCCCCCGGGTCCCCGAACCTTCCTCCCGCGTGACCACCGTGATCGTCCGGTCGGGGCCGCCGAGGAGCCGCCAATTCCTCAGGTCTCCGGCGAAGATCTGCTTGACCTCGGCGACCTTCACGCCCCGGACGGGATTGGAGGGATGGACGATGATGGCCAGGCCGTCTCGGGCGACGACGATCTCGACGAGGGCCTTCTCGTCGCCCTTGAGCTCGCGGGAGGACATGCCGATCTGGCAGGCGCCGCTCTTGCAGGCCTGAATGCCGGCGCTCGAACCGCCGCCCTGGACGTTGACCCCGTAGTCGGGATGGGTCTGCATGAACACTTCGGCCCATTTGTCGGCGAACGGCTGGATGCTGGTCGATCCGGCCAGGGTCAGGTCCGCCCGCTCACCGGTTCGCCGGCAGGCCGGAAAAAGGACGACGCCGAGGGCCAGCAGCGAGAACAGGAGGTGCAGAGCGGGCCTTTGGCGCGTCATGTCGTTTGGATATAGACCACCAAGGGCAAATTATATCGTAAAGAACGACGGGGTCAAACCTAAACTTCGACGGCTTCGTCGAGCTCGCGCATCCGCTTGTCGTAGCCGGCCTTCTTTTCCTCGTACGCCGCAGTTAGCTTCTCCAGCTCATCGAGCAGGCCGTCGATGGCCTTTTTCGTCTGGTGCATGGCCCTGGACACCTCGACGACCTTGGCTCCGTCGCGGTCCTGCGAGGCCTGGACCAGCCGGGCGTTGCATTCGCGCAGGGCGGCGTCGCGCGCCTCCACGTCCTTCTCGACGGCGGCCATGCGCGTCTCGAGCGGCCGCAGGACGCGCGACCGCTCGGCGATGACCTCGGAGCGCAGCCGGCGGAGCTCCTTGGGCGTCCATTTCGGCCGCTCCTCCCCGGCCGCGGCCGCGGGCGGCGGCCCCGCGGCGACGGAACCCTGCATGATCTCGTCCCGCCAGCCGACCTTGTCCAGGAACCTCTGATAGCCGCCCTCGTAGACGACGATGTCGTCGTTGTCGAAGACGACCAGCCGGTCGGCCAGGGCATGGAGGAACATCTCGTTGTGGGTGACCATGACCACGGCGCCGTCGAAGGCGTCGATGGCTTCGAGCAGGGCGTCATTGGACTCGATGTCGAGGTGGTTGGTCGGCTCGTCGAGGAGGAGCAGGTTGAGCGGCGTCGCAATGAGCCGGCCAAGCAGGACCCGGCTCTTCTCCCCGCCCGAGAGCACCCGGATCCTCTTCAGGGCGTCGTCGCCCTCGAACATCATCCCGCCGGCGATGAACCGGGTCCGCTTCGGGTCGCCCTCGGGATCGGCCGAGCCGATCTCCTCGAGGACCGTGTTGGACTCCGACAGGGTCGAGATGTGGGTCTGTTCGAAGTAGCCGGCCGCGACCGCCTGGGGCGCATCGACCACGCCGGACCGGGGCTCCAGGTCCCCGGCCAGGAGCCGCAGCAGCGTCGTCTTGCCCCGGCCGTTCCGGCCGATGACGAAGACCCGGTCCTTGGCCCCGATGCTGATCGAGAACCGCCGGATGAGAGGCCGGTCCGGCGTGTAGGCGAAGGACAGGTCGCGGACGTCCAGGACGTATTTGTGATAGCCCGGTTTCTCGGCGAAGGCGAATTCCAGGTTCTTGACCTCCTCGAGCTTCTCCCGCTTCTCCATCTTCTCGAGGGACTTGACCCGCGACTGGACGAGGCCGCCCAGCCGGGCCTTGGCCCGGAAACGGGTGATGAAGAGGTCCATCTCCTTCCTCTTCCGCTCGTCGTTGACCCGCGTCTTCTCGTAGATCTCCTCCTCGGCCGCGATCTGCTCGTAGTACTTGCCGGTGTCGCCCTCGATCTTGCGGACATTGCGGCGGTGGATGCCGAGAACATGGGTGACGACGTTGTCCATGAAGCTGCGGTCGTGGGTGATGAGCAGGAGCTCGCCCGGCCAGGCCGCCAGGAACCGCTCCAGCCACCGGATCGACGTGATGTCGAGGTAGTTGCTGGGCTCGTCGAGGAGAAGCATCTGGTAGTCGCCGACCAGGACCTTGGTCAGGTTGAGCCGGACCTGATAGCCGCCCGAGAGCTCGGACGGCTTCTTCTCCAGGTCGGCCGCCTCGAAGCCCAGGCCGGCCAGGACCTTCTCGACCCTCCAGATCTCGTTGGGAGCGTCGTGCGGCAGGGCCTTGGCGGCCTCGGCCAGGACGGTCGCTTCGGTGAACCGCGGCCTCTGCTCGACGTAGCCGATGCGGTACTTGCGAGGCTTGGTGATCGTGCCCTCGTCCGGCTCCTCATCCCCGGTGATCATCCGGAACAGGGTCGTCTTGCCGTGGCCGTTGCGGCCGACGACGCCGACGCGCTCCTTGCGGTTGACCTTGAAGCTGATGGCGTCGAAGAGCCCCTGCTTGCCGTAGCTCTTCGACAGATTATCGACGACGATCATAGAGAGATCCCTTCTTGTACCGGAAGGACTATTATAGCAGACGGGCCCGGCTTACTTCTTCGTCGCCTCGCCTTTAACCTCTTTGGTCTTGTGGGCGCCCTTGGTCACGTGGACGCGGTAGCCGTCCTCCCCGGAGAGCCAGACCTCGGACAGGACGTAGACCGTGATGTACTCCGTGTACGACGGGGCGAAGTCCCCGACCTCGTCGAAGACGAGCCGCGGTCCGGCGACGGGCGGCTCGGGCTTGGCGATCCGCTCCAGGACGGTGAGCGGGATCTCCTTGCCGGTCGATCCCTGCCGGAGAACGAGCCCGCCGTCGGCAGCGGTGGACACGGCGTAATTGCCCGCGGCCAGCTTCTTGCCGCCGGCCGTGATCGGGAAGGGCACCTTGAACTCCGCCTGGGCGAAGGCCGAAGCGACGCCCGCGGCGAGGATGAGGACCAAGGCCACCGCCTGACGTTTCATCGCGCGCCTCCTTCTCAGACTGTGACGTCGGCCGGATACGCGGGGATCGGGTCCGGCGATTCGGGAATGCCGCTCTTGACGGCCTCGGTCATGGCTTCGACGAACGTGTCGATCTCTTCGAGCGTCGTGTAGACGTTCGGCGAGATGCGGAGGGCCTGGTAATCGAAGACCGAGTTCGGCGGCGCCCCGCCGACCAGCGGCACGACGATGATCCGGTAATTGTTCCTGAGCCATGTCGCCAGCTGGCGGACGTCGATGCCTTCGATGTTGACGGCCATGACGCCCCAGGCCTGGGGCGGCTCGCTCGTGTCCGTCAGGACCTTGATCTTGGGGTAGGCCTTGAGGGCATTGACCCAGCGCAGGTTGAGGTAGCGCAGGCGGGCCGCCTTGCGTTCCGCGCCGATGGCCTGATGGAAGGCCAGCGATTCGCCGAGCCCCGCCCGGATGGCCCAGGGGTGGGTCCCGATGGACTCGAACTTGCGGATGTCGCTGTCCTGCTGCTCCGGGGCGGCCTGGAGCGGCCAGAACCGCGGGATCATGTCCTTGCGGACGTACAGGCAGCCGTTGCCGAGCGGGGCCAGGAGCCACTTGTGCAGGCTGACGCCGTAGGCGTCGCACTCGAGGTCGCTCAGCTTGAACGGGAACTGCCCCAGGGCGTGGGCGCCGTCGACGATGGTGACGATGCCCTTCGACCGGGCCAGCCGGGAGAGGCGCTTGACCGGGAAGAGCTGGGCCGTCAGATTGGTGATGTGGGTGAAGTGGAACACTTTCGTCTGCGGCGAGATGGCCTTCTCGAACATGTTGTAGAGGAAGTCCTGCGTCGCCGGGACGGGGAACTGCAGCCGCGTGACCTTGATGCCCTCGCGCCGCATGCGCTGGTCCCAGGTCGTCAGCATACGGGGGTAGTCCTGCTCGGTCGTGATGACCTCGTCGCCGGCCTTGAGGTCGATGCCGTTCTGGACGATCTGCAGGGCCTCGCTGGCGCCGCGGGTCAGGGCCATTTCCTCGCGGTCGCAGCCGAACTCGTTGGCCATCCGGCGGCGGAGCGTCTCGCTGTTGCCGGCCACCATGCCCTGGTAGTGGACCGGGAGCATGTTGATCATCTCCATGTAGCGGAAGACGGAATCCAGGGACACCCGCGGCATGGGGGAGGTGAAGCCGTTGTTGAGGTTGATGAGCTCGCGGTCGAGCTTGAAGGCCAGCTGGATCTCGCGCCAGTAATCTTCGTCCTTGGCGACCTCCGCGGCCGTCCGCCCGGCGACCGATTGGGAGGCCTCGTCGATGCGCGCCAGCCGCTTCGGGTCGAAGGCCACCGCGGCCGCGCCGAACGCGCCGACCGACCTCATGAACGATCTCCGGCTCCAAGATCCGCTTCTCTTCATGTCCGACCTCCTCGGGTGTGCGACAGTTCCGGTCGATGATGCGGGGGGATTGTAGAACAGTCCGTCAAACAAGGTCAAGGAGAGCGCGGCGCCGCCGGCCGGTCCCCGTAAGTGATCAGGTCGTCGAGCCGGATCCCCTCCCCCGGCCGGGGATTGAGGAGCGCCAGCCTGAGGGTGTGGCGGCCGGGCCCGAGCCGGTAGCCCCAGGCGACCTCGAGGCGGCGGACAAGCTCGTCGACCGGCATGGCGAGGACCACGGGCGCCCGGTCGTCGAGACGCAGCTCGACGTCATAGACATAGGGGTCCGAGCGGTCCCCGACCATCTTGGACGGCCCGCCGGTGAGAACGTAGCCCGTGCCCTCGAAGCCGATCTCGAGCGCGGACGTGAGCATCAGGCCCAGCCGCTTCCGCTCGACGGGGAACGAGCCCGGGAAGCTCGTCTCGAGCCGCACCGGGAGGATGGCCTCGGCGGGCAAGCGGACGGTCTCGCCGTCGACCGTCCCGCCGTTCGCGCCCACCACCTCCAGGGCCTGGGCCAGCCCCGTCTCGTAGACCTGGTTGAGCGACATGGTCGTATACGGGAACGGCTTGTCCTCGATGGGCTTGAGCGGATCCCGCCAGACCGCGGGGATCCCGTCGTAGCCCAGCCACGTCCCCAGGATGCCGCCGGCGCTGGCCGGATTGCAGTCGGAGTCCTGGCCGCAGCGCGCCGCGATCTGGAGCGTCCGGCCGAAGTCCCCGTTCCCGTAGAGAAGGCCGATGACGACGTAGGCGCCGTTGACCCGGGCGTCGATGTTGCCCGGCTCGAAGACGAAGTCGGGGCAGCCGATGTCCTCCGCCCACTTGCGCTCGACGGCGAACCAGGCCTTCTTCCAGTCGGACGGATCGGCCCGGTAGGCCGCGATAACGTCCCCGATGCAGCGGGCGAAGCTCGACTCCGCCGGCAGGACTCTCAAGGCCTCTTCCACGACGTGTTCGATATCGGGGGCGACGAAGGCCAGGCTGTACATGGCCGCGATATAGACCCCGCCGTACCAGCCGTCGCCGTAGTTCATGATGTGGCCGACCCGGTCGCAGATGGCCGACCCGGCGTTGACCAGGCCGGGGCTCATGAGCCCGGCGAAGTCGGCTTCGATCTGGAAGTCGATGTCGTCGGCGTGCGGGGAGTTGGTCCAGTGGCCCGAGTCGGGCGGCAGGAGGCCGTTGAGGATATTGTACCGGGCGGCCTGATTGGCGTGCCAGAGCGGATAGCCGGCCCGGGCGAAGGCCTGGGCGTGCCGGGCCGCCGGAGCGTCGATGCCCTCGCGGGCCATGACCTCGACGAAGGTCAGGTCCATATAGACGTCGTCGTAGAGCCCGGGGGACCTCTCGAACCGCCGGGCGACGAGCGAATCGTCCCAGGGGATGGCCTGGTAGTCCTGGATCATGGCCCCGGGAAAACGGAATTCCGTAGGGCCGCCGAAGGTGCAGCCGATGACCTGGCCGGCCCAGCCGCCCTTGATCTTGTCCAGGAGAGCCGCCCTTGTCAGCTCGGTCATCGGACCGACCGCCTTGGGCGCCTGGCGGCAGGCGGCCGCCAGGATGAGGAGCGCCAGGCCCGCAAGCGCGAAGCGCCCCGCTTTCATTTGGCCAATCCCATTTCCTTGACGATGTGGGTCGCCCCCGAGAACTTGTCGGTCACCCAGAGGACGTAGCGGACGTCGACGCTGATCGACCGCTGCAGCTCGGGGATGATATAGTAGTCGCCGATGACGCTCTCGTAGGTCATGTCGAAGATGATGCCGATCTGCTCGCCCTTGGCGTTGAGCGTCGGCGAGCCGGAGTTGCCGCCCGTGACGTTGGTCGTGTTCAGGAAACAGGCCGGAACGTCCTTGAGCGCGGCGTCGGCGTAGGGCCCGAAGTCCTTGGCCTTCCAGAGATCCTTGACCTTGGCCGGCACCTTGAACGGGAAGACGCCCGTGTCCTTCTCGACGACGCCCTTGACCGTCGTCTGGGGCAGATAGAGAACGGCATCCCGGGGCTGGTAGCCCAGGACCGGACCGTAGGTGAAGCGGAGGGTGCCGTTGGCGTCGGGCGGATACGTCCCCTTCTTCATCTCCAGGATGGCCGCCTCGAAGATCATTTTGAGGTCGGCCCCTTCGCGCCCCATGCCCTTGCTCTCCTCGCGGAGGCCCTTGAGCTCCTGTTCCATGCCCGCGGCGAGCTTGAGGAAAGGATCGTCGACGGCCGCGAGCGCGGCCGGCTTGAGCCCGAGGAGCTCGAGCCTCTTCGCGGGATCGCCGAGCGATGTCTTGGCGTACATCGCGTCGACCCGCGCCGCGACCTCGGCCTCCGTGCCTGCGGCCAGTCCCTGGAGAGCGGCCGGCCAATTGGCGGCGTCGGGATGGGCGGCCTTGAGCCGCTTGAGCGTCCACTTCAGAAGCTCGCGGTCGGTCGCAAAGACGTAGCCGCGCTCGGCCAGCTGGATGCCCTGCTTGAGCCGGGGAACGTTCCGTTCCTGATAGGCCTGTTCCCTGTCCTTGTCGGGCTTTTGGAGCTCGGGCACGGCCCGGACGATATTATAGGCCTGGGACAGGATGGTCGAGCCGCCGAGAACCCCGTTGAGGAGCTCCGACCTGGCGCCGAAGGCTTTCTGCCGGACCAGGAAGGCGTCGAGGGCGGCCGGGGCCGCGCCGTACGTCTTCGCCCGGGCGGGATCGGCGGCGATCCAGTCGACGAGCTCCTTCTCCTGGGCGGCCTTCTTGGCCACGAGGTCGTACTTGACGAAGCCCTCGAGCTTGCCCTGCATGTTCTTCAGGCCGTTGTAGAGCCCCTTGACCTGCCCGGCGTAGCGGATCTCGACTTCCTTGTCGGCCCGGCCGGCGGCCTCGTAGAAGCCGATGAGGTCCTGGATGTCCTTGATCCTCTTGGCCATGTTCTCCTGGTCGGACTTGAGCTCGGCCAGGGCGTAGTTGCGGTAGGTCCGGCCCGGATAGCCCATGACGAAGGTGAAGTCGCCCTCCTTGAAGCCGTCGAGCGAGACCTTCAGCCAGGCCTTGGGTTTATAGGGGACGTTCGACGGGCTGAAGTCGGCCGCCGTCCCGTCGGGCGCGACGTAGGCCCGCAGGAAGGAGAAATCGCAGGTGTGGCGGGGCCACATCCAGTTGTCGGTCTCGCCGCCGAAGTTGCCCAGGTCCTGGGGCGGCGCATAGACGAGCCGGACGTCGCGGATCTGCTTGAACGTGTAAAGGTAATAGGCGTTGCCGCTGTACATCGAGGCCAGGGTGCAGCGCAGGTCCGGACCGGCCTTCTCGCCGGCCGCGATGAGGTCCTTTTGGGCCTTGTCGAAGGCGTCGTAGCGCTGCCGCGGGGTCATCTTCGGCTTGAAGGAAGCGTTGACCTTGGCCGTCACGTCCTCGTAGCCGAGGAGCACGCCGGCCTGGTAGCCCTGGGCCTGGATCTCCTCGCCCCGGGTCCGGGCCATGAACCCGTCGGTGATGTAGTCCTTCTCCTTGCTCGAAGCCCGCTGGATAGCGCCGTAGGCGACGTGGTGGTTGGTCAGGACCAGCCCCTCGGGGCTGACGAACTCGCCCGTGCCGCCGCCGAGGTTGACGACGGCGCTCATGAGTCCCGTGCCGTCCTTCTTATAGAGGTCCCCGGGGTCCATTTGCAGACCGATCGACTTGAGGTTGAGTCCGATCATCTGGTGCGGCATCCACATGCCCTCGTCCGCGCCGGCGACGAGGACCAGGGACAGGATCAACGCGAGTGTCATCCAACGGAGCTTCATGCGCATGGGGGCCTCCTGATCGCGATCGAAAATCCCATTGTTCCCCAACACTCCCGGGAAGTCAACGGGACCGCTCCGGCGGCCACGGCGGGACTTGAATGACCTTAACGTTCTGGTATGATGAGTGTCTTTCCGAGTCCATGAATCGAAGGGATCCGAGATGACCGAGAAGATGTGGCACACCCTGGACGCGGCCGAGGCGCTTCGGACCCTGGAAACCGACGCCCATGCCGGGCTCGCGGCGGGCGAGGCCGCCCGACGGCTCGAGACGTACGGCCCGAACGAGCTCCGGAAGGAGGATCGGGTCTCGCCCTGGACGATCTTCCTGGGCCAGTTCAAGAACATCCTGATCGTCATCCTCCTCGTCGCCACGCTCCTGTCGGCCGTCGTCGGGGAGCTCTTCGACGCGGCGCTCATCTTCGTCATCGTCGTCTTCTGCGCCCTGCTGGGCTTCGTCCAGGAATACCAGGCCGAGAGGGCCCTCGAGGCCCTGAAAAAGATGCTCTCGCCGACCGTCCGCCTCATCCGAAACGGCCGGGAGCACGAGGTGCCCTCCAAGGAGATCGTGCCGGGCGACATCCTCCTCCTCGAAGCCGGATTCAAGGTCCCGGCCGACGCCCGGCTCATCGAGATCGCCTCGCTCAAGTGCGACGAGGCCCCGCTCACGGGGGAATCCATGCCGGTCGCCAAGGACATCGCCAAGCTGGCCCCGGCGGTCCGGGTCGCCGACCGCACCAACATGGTCTATACGGGGACGGTCATCACCTACGGCCGGGGCAAGGCCGTCGTGACCTCGACCGGGCAGCGGACGGAGTTCGGCAAGATCGCCGAGGAGGTGGCGGCCGTCGAGGTCGAGAAGACGCCCTTGGAAAAGCGGACCGACGAGATCGGCAAGTGGCTGGGCATCGTCTCGCTCGGCATCTGCCTGCTGATCACCGTCTTCAGCATCATCCGGGAATCCCTGACCGGCACCGTCGACCTGCCCTTCATCGTCAGCATGGTCATGT
>JAPKZE010000313.1 GCA_026393955.1 Candidatus Aminicenantota bacterium | reverse complement strand
CGGCGGACGAGCGTCGCCAGGACCGTCCCGGTCTGGACATACTGGCCGGTCTGGACCGTCCGGGTCTGGATGATGCCCGAAATGGGCGCCTTGACGAAAGCGTCCCGGAGGTTGAGCTTGGCCTGGTTCAGGGCCGAGCGCGACTGGGCGACCTCGGAGGCGGCCGTCAGGACCTTGGTCCGCCAGGTCTCGACCTCCTCGCCCGGGATGAGCCCGGGATTCTGGGTGGTCACCGTCTCCCGGCGCTTGAGCCCGGCCTCGGCGTCGGCCTTGGACGCTTCGGACTTTTCAAAAGCCGCCTGGGCCGATTCGACGGCCAGCCGGTAGCGCTCGGTCTCGATCTCGACGAGGGTCTGCCCGGCCTTGGCATACTCGCCTTCGGCGAACAGCACGCGGTCGACGGCGCCGGCGACGCGGGCAGTGACCTGGACCTTCTCGAAGGCCTCGACGGAGCCGACGGCGGTGACGGAGTAGACCATGTTCTGGGACTGGACCCGGGCCACTTCGACCGGGAACATGACGCGTCCCCGGCCGCCCTTCGCGGCAGGAGACTGGGCGGCGTCCTTCTTGCAGGCCCCGGAGAAGACGATGAGCGCCGCAGCGGCGGCGACGACGGCGAGCTTCCGGTATGTCAGATTCACCATGTGCGTGGTTCCTTTCCGAAGGGATCGAGTCCCAGGGCGGCTTCCAGGTTGAGGAAGGAGACGCCCAAAGTGAAGCGTTGGCGGACGAGGGCGACATCGGCGTCGAAGAGGCTGATATTGGCGTCCGCGACTTCGAGGGCCGAGGCCAAGCCTTGCCGGTACAGCTCGGACGTTTCCGCGGCGTTCTTCTGGGCGACCTGCTGGGCCGCCCGGGCCTGTTTGACCGCGGCGCGCTGGATATCGAGGGAGACCAGCGCGTTCCGGACCTCGACGTCGACCCGGCGCACGGCCGCCTGGAGATTGAGGTCGGCGATGCGGGCCAGGGCCCTCTGTTCCTTGTCCTGGCCGAAGCGGGCCCCGCCGTCGAAGAGCGACCAGCTCAGCGTCGCCCCGACATTCCAGTTCCAGGTCCTGTTGTTGAACGCCGCTTCGTTCGTCAGCCGGTACTGGCCGCTGGCGCTCAAGGACGGGACCCAGCCGAGCATGGGCGCCTTGGCCAGGTTGCGCCGCGCCGAAGCGACCCAGCGGAGCGAGCCGACGTCGAGCCGGCGGGCCAGGGCTTCTTCGATGAGCGCCTCGGTGTCCGCGGCCTCGGCCGAGGCGGCCTCGATCAGGAATTCCGGAACGACGAGCTTGCCGCGGACGGCGGCCGGTGCGTCCAGCAGATAGCCGAGCTGGAGGGTGGCGGTCTCCAGCTGCCCCGTGTTCTGGGTGACGCCGACTTCGGCCGTGGCGTACTCGAGCTCGGTCCGGGTGACGTCGTTGACCGAGACGAGACCGGCCGCGTAGCGGGCCTTGGCCGCCTCGAGGTTCTGGGAGGCGTAGTCGAACCGGCGCTGGGCGGCTCCCCGGAGCTGGTCGACGCCGAGTGTCGCCAGGAAGGCCTGGCTGACGTCGAAGGCCAGCTGCCGCTGATTCTCGGCGGCGGCGGCGACATCGGCGTTCCGCTGGGCCTTGACGGCCGCGAGGCCGCTCAGGCTCCGGACGTCGATGAGGACCATGTTGAGCCCCAGGGTTTCCGCGAGGGCGTTATACCTCGAGATGACGACTTCGCTGTCGCCCACCAAGCGCCGGACCTCGTAGGCCCGGCGGGTGTAGGTGCTCGTCGAGGTCAGGGCCGGGAAGAAGAACGACCTGGCCGACTGGACGCGGGCGTTGGCGGCCAGGACGCTCTCCTGGTTGGACCTGGACAGCTCGTTCCGCTCGAGGGCCAGCCTGACCGCCTCGTCGAGCGTCAAGGGCTTGTCCTGGGCGGCGAGCACGGGGACGAGCAGCAGGATCAGACCGAGCGAAGCCGCTGCGATTCGTCTCGCCTGGCCCGGTCGCACATTCTCTTCCATCGTCGCTTCTCCTGAGGCACGGGGCCGTTCGGCGGGGCCCCGGAGCGGGATTTAAATACAGAAATATACCATAATGCTTTTGGACGCCCAAACGGCCGGTTTCTTCCCTGATTTCAGCGACCATTCAACGAAAATCCCACCGGGGGGCTCTTCCGGCCGGCCTCGAGGCCTTCATCGACGCCCGGCTGGCCGACGCCCATGATCTCGTCCGGGCCCTCCCCGGGCCGTTCGATCTGGTACAAGAACTATTTCATCACCGTCCTGCCCAAGCTCGCGGCCGGAGGAGCGTTCACGGCCCACAACGTGTCGCCGCGCGGCGGCTGGGGCAGCGCCAGCTTCGTCGAGTACGTTCTCTCGCTGCCGTCCCTGGAGACGACCTTCGCCGAAGGCAGCCGGGCGGGGCTGTCGGTCAGCGTCAAGCGGGCGGAGAAGTGATGCGGCGGCCCGATGGGCCTATGATGGGTTTTTTTCCAACATCACGGTCCTGCTGAAAAACACCTTCGGTCTTCCGACAGGTCTAAAGCCGGCCGCCCGGGCTCTTCCGATGGTTTCTTCGAACGCCGTCTTTGAAACATGGAATGGCGGTTCGACGATGAATACCTGTCCGTTCTGTTTGAGTATCGATCCCATCTCATGGAATAGACCACCCTGATCGGGGACTTCGTGAACCATGTAGAACGCGAAGATCAGATCGACATCTTCTGACAGGCCGATCTTGTTCTCTTCGCACTGATGCAGTGTGATGCGTTCCTCAAGTTCGGTTCCTTGGATCTTGTCTCTGAGTTTCCGAAGCATCCCTTCCTGCAGATCGGCGGCGATGACCCGACCCGATTTGCCGACCATTTGAGCGATGTCAACAGAGAAAAAGCCTGGACCGCAGCCCAGATCCAAGACGGTCATTCCTTCGACAATATGGGGTTTCAGTATCTTCCGGGGATCTTGTAACCACCTTCGTATTCGGCTATCGAGACTGCCGGCGATCTCTACCGGGCATACGCGGTTGTTCCTGACGTTCACTCGATCCTTCACCTTTGAAAGGCT
>JAPKZE010000037.1 GCA_026393955.1 Candidatus Aminicenantota bacterium | reverse complement strand
ACGTCGTCTACGTCGCGGCCGAGGGCCCGCTCTGGTCCGAAGGCGGCGAGCGCGGCCTCTATAAATCAGCCGACGGCGGCAAGACCTGGACGCTCGTCCTTTCGATCTCCAAGGACACCGGTGTCACTTCGGCCGAATTCGACCCGGCCAACCCCGACGTCATCTACGCCGCGGCCTACCAGCGCCGCCGCAGCGTCGCCGCGTTCATGGGCGGCGGGCCCGAGTCCGGCATCCACAAGAGCGTCGACGCCGGTAAGACCTGGCGCAAGCTCACGGTCGGCCTGCCCTCGGGTGACGTCGGCAAGATCGGCCTGGCCGTCTCCCCCTTCGACCCGAGCGTCGTCTACGCCACGGTCGAGGCCGGGCCGGAGGAAAAAGGCTTCTACCGGTCCGCCGACCGCGGCGAGAGCTGGGACAAGCGCAATTCCTACATCAGCAGCGGCACCGGCCCGCACTACTATCAGGAGATCTTCGCCGACCCCAACGTCTTCGACCGCGTCTACCAGATGGACCCGGGCCTCCGGGCCACCGACGACGGCGGCAAGACCTGGCGGCGCGTCCCCGAAGAGAACAAGCACGGCGACAACCACGCCATGGGCTTCGTCAAGGGCGACCCCGGATTCATCCTCAACGGCAGCGACGGCGGCCTCTATGTGACCTACGACGGGGCGAAGAGCTGGCGCTTCTTCGAGAACCTGCCCGTGACCCAGTTCTACAAGCTGGCCATCGACAACGCCCTGCCCTTCTACAACGTCCACGGCGGGGCCCAGGACAACGGCAGCCAGATGGGGCCGTCGCGGACCCTCAACGCCAACGGCATCTCCAACTTCGACTGGACGATCACCTACGGCGCCGACGGCTACGCCACCGCCATCGATCCGACCGATCCGAACACCGTCTACGTCGAATGGCAGATGGGCAACATGATGCGCTACGACAGGAAAAGCCACGAGACGGTCTACATCAGCCCGCGGGCCGAGCCGGGCGACCCGCCGCTGCGGTTCAACTGGGACTCGCCGATCATCATCAGCCCGTTCTCGCACACGCGGATCTTCTACGCCGGCCAGTTCGTCTGGCGGAGCGACGACCGCGGCGATTCATGGACCCGGATCAGCCCCGATCTGACCCGCGGCATCTTCCGGCTCGAGCAGAAGATCATGGGCCGCCAGTGGAGCGTCGACGGGCTCTGGGACCACGGGGCCATGTCGCAGTTCGGGACGATCACGTCGCTCGGCGAATCGCGGCTCCAGGAGGGCCTCCTCTACGCCGGGACGGACGACGGCCTCATCCAGGTAACCGAGGACGGCGGCAAGACCTGGCGCAAGATCGATAAGATAGCCGGTGTCCCGGATTATTTCTTCGTCAACAAGATCATGGCCTCCAAGCACGACAAAGACACCGTCTACGCGGCCGTCGACAGCCATAAGACGGGCGACTACAAGCCCTATCTGCTGATGAGCGCGGACCGCGGCCGGACCTGGACGAACATCGCCGGCGGCCTGCCGCAGCGGACGATCGTCTGGTCGGTCGCCCAGGACCATCTCAAGAAGGACCTGCTCTTCGCCGGGACCGAGTTCGGGATCTACGCGACGCTCGACGGCGGCAAGAGCTGGCTGAAGCTCGGCGGCGGCGTCCCGACCGTCTCGTTCCGCGACATCGAGGTCCAGGAGCGCGAGAGCGATCTCGTCGGCGCGTCCTTCGGCCGGAGCTTTTTCGTCCTCGACGATTACTCGCCTTTGCGGGAACTGAGCGAGGACGGCCTGGCCAAGGAGGCCGCGCTCTTCCCGGTCAAGAAGGCCCTCCAGTACATGCCGCTGCGGCCGATCGACTCGGACGGCAAGGGCTGCCTCGGCGAGACGTTCTATCTCGCCCCGAATCCGCCCTTCGGCGCCGTCTTCACTTACGACTTGAAGGACGGGGTCAAGTCCGCCGCCGAGGCCCGCCGAGAGGCCGAGGCCAAGCTGGTCAAGGACGGCAAGCCGGTGCCCTTCCCCGGCTGGGACGCGCTGCGCAAGGAGGAGAACGAGCCGAAGCCCGCGGTCCTCCTGATCGTCACCGATGAGGCCGGGCAGGTCGTGCGGCGGATC
>JAPKZE010000497.1 GCA_026393955.1 Candidatus Aminicenantota bacterium | reverse complement strand
CGGCCTGGCGACACTCGCCCCGCTCTCCGACAACCCCTTTTTCGAGGTCCCGCCTTCCCTCGACGCCGTGTCGTCGCGGATGAAGCTCTTCCACCGCCTGCTCGCGCGGCCGCCCGCGATCATCGTCACGTCGCTCGGCGGCCTGCTCAAGCCCGTGCCCGCGCCCGGGGACCTGGGCCGCCTCTTCCTCTCCCTCGAGATCGGCGGCGAGGCCGATCACGACCAGCTCCTCGAGACCCTGTCCCGCTACGGCTACACCCGCGAGGACCTCATCGCCTCGCCCGGCGAGTTCGCCTGGCGCGGCGGCATCGTCGACGTCTTCTCGCCATGGGAGACGAACCCTTTCCGCATCGAGTTCGACGGCTCGCGCGTCCTCTCGCTCCGCGAGTTCGACCTCTCGACCCAGCGCTCGCTTAGGCGGATCGAGCGGCTGACCGTCCCCGGCCTACGCGAGTTCCCGGCCGGCCCCGATTTCCTCGATGCCTGGAAGGCCGCCGCCCGGAAGCGCTCCAAGGGCGTCACCCGCGACCTCGACGCCAAGATCGCGGCGATCGACCGCGGCGACTTCGGCCCGAGCTTCTCCGCTCTGGCCCTCCTTCTGGCCGACCGCTTCGTCCCGGTGACCGACTACCTGCCGGACCCGGTCTTCGTCGTCGACGACCCCGAGGCCGTCGACTGCGAGTGGGACGATCACATCAAGGAGCTCCGCGACCAGTTCGCCGACCTTCTCACCGACCGCGTCTTCGCGCTCGATCCGGACGCCGTCTTCCCGGCCCGCCTGCTCCAGCGCGTGCGCAAGGAAGCCGTCCGTTTCGAGGAGCTCGGCGCCCCGGGCCGCCGCAAGGTCTTCGCCTTCTCCTTTCAGCCCGTGCCCCGCTTCGACAACAAGATCCCTTTCTTCCTCCAGTACCTGAAGAAGCTCCAGGCCGAGAGCGACCTCTGCTCCATCTCCCTCCTCAACGCGGGCACGCGCCAGCGCCTGGGGACGCTCCTCCGCGAGAGCGACATCCCCGTCCTCGAGATCGATTCGCCCTTCACCGTGCCGCCCCGAAACGAGGTCGCCCTGCTCCTCGGCCCGCTCCCGGGCGGCTTCAGCTACCCCAAGGAAAAGCTCCATTTCTTCTCCGAGCGGGACATCTTCACCGAGGAGAAGGTCATCGTCAGCCGGGCCTCGCGGCGGCCCTTCTTCTCCCAGTTCCAGGACCTCCAGGCGGGGGACTACGTCGTCCACACCGATTACGGCATCGGCGTTTTCCGCGGCCTGCGGCGGGTCGAGGTCGAAGGCAAGGGCCGCGAGTTCATCGAGCTCCATTACCGCGACGGCGACAAGCTGCTCGTGCCGGTCGAGGACCTCAACCTGGTCCAGAAGTTCTCCCGGGGCGGGCCGGAGCCGCCGCCGCTCGACAAGCTCGGCACCAACACCTGGGAGAAGACGCGGACGCGGGCCAAGAGAGCGGTCGAGGCCGTGGCCAAGGATCTGGTCGAGCTCTACGCCCGGCGCCGGGCCGTCAAAGGCCACGCCTTCTCCTCCGGCGGCCCGTGGGAGGAGGAGTTCGGCAAGACCTTCGAGTACGAGGAGACCGACGACCAGCTCCGCTCGATCCGCGAGATCCGGGCCGACATGGAGCGCGAGGTCTCGATGGACCGGCTCCTCTGCGGCGATGTCGGCTACGGCAAGACCGAGGTGGCCATGCAGGCCGCTTTCAAGGCGGTCATGGACGGCAAGCAGGTGGCCGTGCTCTGCCCGACCACCGTCCTGGCCAGCCAGCACCTCAAGACCTTCCGCGACCGGATGGTCCTCTTCCCGGCCCGCGTCGAGGCCCTGACCCGGCTCCAGACGCCGCGGGAGCAGAAGGCCATCGTCGAGGACGCCCGCAAGGGCCTTGTCGACATCCTCATCGGGACGCACCGGCTGCTCTCCCAGGACGTCGGCTTCAAGGACCTCGGCCTGCTCGTCGTCGACGAGGAGCAGCGCTTCGGGGTCGGCCACAAGGAGAAGATCAAGCAGTTCAAGGCCACGATCGACGTCCTGACCCTGACGGCGACGCCCATCCCGCGGACGCTGAACATGTCGCTCAGCGGGCTCCGCGACATCTCGCTCATCGAGACCCCGCCGCGGGACCGCCTGGCCGTGCACACGGTCGTGACCTCCTTCAATGCCAAGCTCATCGCGGCCGCCGTCCGCCAGGAGCTCGGCCGGGGCGGGCAGGTCTACGTCATCCACAACCGCATCGAGGACATCGACAAGGTCGTCGAGCTCGTCACCACGCTCGTGCCCCAGGCCCGGGTCGTGGCCATCCACGGCCGGATGACCGGTCCGGCCCTGGAGAAGCGCATGATCGATTTCGTCGAGCGCAAGTACGACGTTCTCGTCTCGACGACCATCGTCGAGAACGGCATCGACATCCCGCTCGTCAACACGCTCATCGTCGACCGGGCCGACCTCTACGGCCTGGCCCAGCTCTACCAGCTCCGCGGCCGGGTCGGGCGGTCGGCGCGCCAGGCCTACGCCTACTTCCTCGTGCCGCCCTACATCGAGCTGACGCCCCTCGCCCGGGAGCGCCTCAAGGCCCTCAAGGAGTTCAGCGAGCTCGGCTCGGGCTTCCGGCTGGCCGCCCGCGACCTCGAGATCCGCGGCGCCGGGAACCTCCTCGGCCACCGCCAGCACGGCCCCATGGAGGCCGTCGGCTTCGAGTATTACATGCAGCTGCTCGACCAGGCCATTCGGGCCCTCAAGGGCGAAGCGCCGGTCGAGGAGGAGAATCCCGAGATCAACCTCAAGGTCGACATCCACGTCCCCGAGGACTACCTGCCCCAGGTCAACCTCCGGCTCAACCTTTACAAGCGTCTGGCCTCGGTCGAGGACCTCGCGGAGATCGACCGCATCCGCGACGAGATCGTCGACCGGTTCGGGCCCGTGCCCGAGCCGATCGAGAACCTCCTGCGCTACGGCGCCCTCAAGCACCTGGCGACGAAGCTCCGGCTCCGGTCCATCGACCGGGCCGGCCACCGGGTCGTCTTCAAGTTCCGCCCCGAGACGCCCGTCGATTGGACCCGGGTGACGCCCCTGCTCAAGAAGCGCTCCGGGTCCCTTTCGCCCGAGGGGGTCATGTCGCTCGCCCTGGCCGGAACGACCGAAAGGGCCCTCCTCGATGAAACGGTCGGGGTCTTGATGGAGTTATCCAGATAGGCTATAATGAGTTGATACTAAAAAAGATGTACGGCTACAACAGGACGGGCGGCGGGCGACGGACGGCGGGGACGGCCCTGGCCGCTCTAGTCCTCCTGGCCGCCTCCGCCTGCGGGCGCGACGACGGCCGCGGGCCCGTCTCCCGCGTCGCCGGCCTGGTCCAGGGCACACTCCGGGGGCACCCGGTCCTGCGCATCGAGAAGAGCGAGTTCTATAA
>JAPKZE010000320.1 GCA_026393955.1 Candidatus Aminicenantota bacterium | reverse complement strand
CCGCGGCCTTGGGCCGCATCTCGTTGGCCGCGAACTCATGGGCCATGTCCCTGAGGGCGATCTGGTCTTCCGTCAGTTCGAATTCGATCACGGTTCATTCTCCCCTGAAATATTCACGACGAATCCTATCGGATTCAGCCGACCGTGTCAATTCAGATGGCCGGCCGTGATCGCAGCGATCAGCGCGGCCATGGCACGTGGCCCGGGCAACTTGACGGGCCGCCCGCGGAGGAGCCTCCCCCGGTCTTGAGGACGACCGCGTCCCTCCGGAGGACGTAAACCGGGTCTTCGATCCCGAAGATCTCCCGGACGATGTCCTGGGCCCTGGCCCCCTTGGCCGGGTCGGGCGGGAGGCTGAGAACGAGCCGCCGGCCGGCCAGCCGCATTTCGCCCGGCGCGCCGCCGTGGGCCGATCGGAAGCGGTCGAAGGCCGCCCGCAGCTCCGGGGCGCTCCGGCGCGGACCGAGGGCCTCGTCCGCCCGGTCGAGCGAATAGACGAGCGTCTCTGTGATCTTGTGGAGCGAAGGTGTCCCCGCCGCGACCGCCGCGAGCCCCGAGAACCGGATCCCCGGGGGGACGCTCCGGTTGACCCGGGCCAGAAAATCCCGGGTCTCGAGGCGCCGGCCGGAGCGGAACTCCAGGACCTCCCGGAGGGCCTCCATGCCGAGGGGCAGGGCCGGTCCGTAGCTGAAGTCCATTTTCGGGTGGAATCCCTGGGTCTTGACGACCTCGATCCCGGCCCGCCGGAAGCTCCGCTGGAGGATGTGGATGAGGTCGATATGCGACAGGTACCTGGCCTTGCCGCGCTTGGAATAGACGGCCTGGTAGCGGACGACGGTCTCCGCCGGCTCGCCGGCCGGGCCCCGGGCCGGAGGAACGGGCTTGATCCGGGCCGGCCGGGCCGGCTTCTTCCAGGCCCGTTCGTCGCAGCCGCGGCACTCGCCGCAGGACCGCTCGCCGCAGTCAGGGGTACGCTCGCCGCGCAGGGCCGCATCGAGCTCTTCGGCCAGCCGGCTCTTCTTCAGCCGCGTGTCGATGTGGTCCCACGGCAGCACGGCGTCCCGCGGCAGGGGCCGGAGATAGTCCCGGTGGTCGAGGCCCGCCGCCGCGAAGGCGTCCGTCCAGGCCCCGACGTCGAGCTTGTCGTCCCAGCCGTCGAACCGCGCGCCGCGGCGCCAGGCGTCGATGAGGACGGGACCCAGCTGCCGGTCGCCCCGCGAGAAGACGGCTTCCAGGACGGACGTGGCCAGCGGATGGGTCTTGACCTCGACCGTCCGGAACCGGCGAAGCTCCGACCGCACGTACTCCTGCTTCTCCGCCAGCACGGCCTCATCGTCCATGCCCAGCCACTGGAACGGGGTGTGCGGCTTGGGAATGAACGAGGACAGGCTGACGTGGACGCGCGGCGGCGGGCCCTGGATGGCCCGGCCGAGATCGACGACCTCACGGACGAGGCCGACGATGCCGGCCAGGTCCTCGGCCGTTTCGGTCGGCAGGCCGGCCATGAAATACAGCTTGACCAGCTTCCAGCCGCCCTCGAAGGCGAAGGTCAGGGCGTCGCGGATCTCGCGGGCGTCCAGCTTCTTGTTGATAACGGCCCGGAGGCGCTCCGTGCCGGCCTCCGGGACGAGGGTGAAGCCGGTCTTGCGGACCTTGAGGATGTTCTCGACGAGCTCGCGCGACAGCCGTCCCGGCCGGAGCGAAGACAGGGACAGCGAGATCTTCTCCTTGGCCAGATCGTCCATGAGCGACCCCACCGTCGCCTCGAGCTGGGGGTGGTCGCCGATCGAGAGGGCCGACAGCGACAGGTCCTCGTAGCCCGTCTGGCGCAGGCTGCGGAGGGCCGTCCTGTGGATGACGTCCGGGTCCTTCGGGCGGTGCGGGAAATAGAGCGTCGAGGCCTGGCAGAACCGGCAATTCTGCGGGCAGCCTCGGGCCGCCTCGACGGCCACGCGGTCGAAGACGACGCGCAGGCCCGGGACGACGATCTTCTCCGGGAAGGGCGAACGGGCGAAGTCCCGGACGAGCCGCTTGCGGACGACGGCCGGCGCGCCGGTCCCGGACAGGGGCCGGGGAACGACGAGTCGCGAGCCCGCCTCGGGAACGGCCTCGTAGAGGGACGGGACGTAGACTCCTTCGATCCGGGCCAGCTCGCGCAGCCGCTCGCGGCGCGGCAGGTTCCGTCGCCGCTGGCCGGCGACGGCCCTAACGATCTCGGGGAATCCCTCCTCGCCGTCGCCGAGAAAGACGAGGTCGAAGATGTCGGCGACCGGTTCGGGATTGAACGCCGCCGGCCCGCCGGCGATGATGAGCGGTACGTCCTCTCCCCTCTCGGCCGAGGTCAGGGGAATGCCGCCGAGGTCGAGGACGGTCAGGACATTGGAAAAGTTGAGCTCGTAGAGAAGCGAGAAGCCGACGATGTCGAACTCCCGGAGCGGCAGGCCGTTCTCGAGGCTGGCCAGGGGGAGACCGGCCGCCCGGAGCTCCCGCTCGAGGTCCGGCCAGGGAGCGAAGACCCGCTCGGCCAGGACGTCCCGGTCCTTGTTGAGCAGGTCGTAGAGGATCTTCTGCCCGAGATAGGACATGCCGATCTCGTAGACGTCCGGGAAGGCCAGAGCGACCTTGGTCCGGACGCGGGCCGGGTCTTTGCGGATCTCGTTCCACTCGCCCCCGACGTAGCGCCCGGGTTTTTCGACGCGGGCCAGGACCCGGGAGAAGGCGGCCTTCTCAGACATTGGCGAATCGCCTCATCTTCACGTTCAGGACGAGCCCGCAGGCGACGTAGCTCGCGAGGAGCGACGATCCGCCGTAGCTGAGGAACGGCAGGGTGATCCCGACGACCGGCAGGAGGCCGATGATCATCAGGATATTGACCAGGAACTGGAAGGCGAGGAGGAGCGTCGCCGTGAAGATGATGTAGACCCCGGCCCGGTCGCGCGCCTTGGACACGGACAGGAACATCCGGGCCAGGAGGGCGAAATAGAGGGCCATGACCGTGAACACGCCGAGGAAGCCGGTCTCCTCGCCGATGACGGAGAAGACGAAGTCGGTGTGGCGGGCCGGCAGGAAGCGGAGCTGGCTCTGCGTGCCTTTCTGGAAGCCCTTGCCGGTGAGGCCGCCGGAGCCGATGGCGATCTTCGACTGGATGACCTGGTAGCCCGATCCCCGCGGGTCTCCGGCCGGGTTGATCAGAGAGGTCACCCGCTTCTTCTGGTAGTCCTTGAGAACGATGTTCCAGCCGCCGATGCCGAGGACGAGCGAGGCCAGAACGAGCAGGATGACGGCCTTCCTCCTCAGCCCGGCCAGGATGAAGGAGCCGCCGACGATGGCCACGAAGGTCATGGCCGTGCCCAGGTCGGGCTGGGCGACGATGAGCAGGAACGGCACCCCGGCGACGAAGAGCAATCCGAGGGTGTGGGGAGTCGTCAGGAAGTCGCGCTTGTACTCGGCGAAAAGGCGGGCGCAGACGAGGATCAGGACGATCTTGGCCATCTCGGAGGGCTGCATCTGCATCAGCCCGAGCGAGATCCAGCTCTTCGTCCCGGCCACGAACCGGGCGAAGACGAGGGTCGCGGCCAGGAGCGCGACGATGAGGACGTAGAGGTAGCCGGAGAGCGCGACGAAGAACTTGTAGTCGACGGCCAGGACGACGAGGAGGGCCAGGAACGAAATGCCGATCCAGACGAGCTGGCGGACGTGGTAGGCGCCCGGAAGGAAGTGGGACGAGCTGTAGATGAAGAAGACGCCGACCAGGGACTGGAGCAGGATGAGCGCGATCAGGACCCAGTCGATCTCCTCGATAAGCCGCCGGTCGAGCATGATCATCGGGGCTTCATCCTCTCTTTCCACAGCGCGAAGATCCGTTTCGCGACCGGGGCGGCCGTCGCCCCGCCGCCGCCGCCGAATTCGACCAGCACGGTCACCACGATGCGGGGATCGACGCGGGGGGCGAAACCGGAGAACCAGGAATGGGTCTTGATCACCCGGCCGGCCCGGGCCAGCCGCTCGGCGCTTTCCCGGCTCATCGTCTGGGTCGAGCCCGTCTTGCCGCAGACGTCGAATCCGTCGACGCGGGCGCCCGCGCCGGTGCCGCCGTCGTTGACCGACCGCCACATGCCGGCGATGATCTCTTCGAATGTCGACTCCTTGAAGAGGCCGTCGGCCTGGGGAGCGGGATCGACGGCGGCCGGGACGTTGCTGACGAGGCGGGGCCGCACGGGCACGCCTCGGGCGGCGACGAGCGAGGTCAGGAGCGCGATCTGCAGGGGGGTCACCTGGAGCTGGCCCTGGCCGATGGCCACGGAGATGGTCTCCCCGGGGAACCACGGCTCTTTCAGGGCCGCCTCCTTCCAGTCCGAGCTCGGCACCAGCCCTTCCTTCTCGCCCACGAGATCGATGCCGGTCTTCCGGCCAAGGCCGAGGCGGGAGGCGGCCAGGGCGATCTGGTTGATGCCCATCCGCCGGCCCAGCGAATAAAAATAGATGTTGCAGGAGTTCTTGATCGCGTCGGCCAGGTTCATGGCGCCGTGGCCCGGCGCGTACCAGCAGTGGCGAATGGCGCCATAGATCTGCGTCGATCCGGTGCAGGTGACCGTGGTGGCCGGAGTGACGTAGCCGAAGGTCAATCCGGCCACGCTCATGACCAGCTTGAAGATCGAGCCGGGCGCGTAGAGGCCGCGGATGGCCCGGTTCTCCAGCGGCGAAGTGGGATCGGAGATGAGATCGGTCCATTCCTTCGGCGTGAACCGGGTGATGAACCTGTTCGGGTCGTAGGTCGGGGAGCTGGCCAGGGCCAGGACTTCCCCCGTTTTCGGGTCGAGGGCGACGACGACGCCTTCGCGGCCTTCGAGGGCCCGCTCGGCCTCGGCCTGGAGCTCGCGGTCGATGGTCAGGATGACGTCGTCGCCCTGAACGGGGTACTGCCGGGCATTCTCATTCTGGACGCGGCCCAGGCTGTCGACCACCTCGATGGCCAGTCCGTCGTCGCCCCTCAGGACGTCGTCGTAGACCCGCTCGATGCCGGACTTACCGACCAGCTCGCCCGGCCGGGTCGGGCGCTCCGGACGGGCCCGGATCTCCGCCGCCGTCTGCTCCTGGAGATAGCCGAGGATGTGGGCCGCCAGAGTGCCGCTCCGGTAGATCCGCTGGGGCTCGGATTCGACCAAGAGCTCGGGCAGCTCCAGCCGGCGGCTCTCGATGGGCGCGACGTCCTCGGACGTGAGGCCGTCGGCGATGACGATGGGCTCGAACAGCTGCAGGTCCTTGTGCAGGGCCACGCGGTCCCGGAGGGTCGGCTCGTCGATGCCCAGGAGACGGCTGATCGCGGCGTAGGAGGCCGCCTCGTCCTTGACGCTCTCCCGGACGAGCGAGACCTTGAACGCGGCCGTGTTGTCGGCCAGGATGGTCTTGTCCCGGTCGAGGATGAGGCCCCGCGGCGCGGCCAGAACGCGCGACCGGGTCCGGTTGGCCTCGGCCATGTCCAGGTATTTCCGATGTTCGAGGATCTGGACCTTCCAATAGTACGACAGCGCCAGGAGGGTCAGAACGGCGAAGATCCAAAAGACCGCGTTGGCCCGGCGCCGGACGACGGTCAGGTCCTCGTAGATGCGGTCTTCGGGCATCAGGCGCCTCGGGCTTTCCGGGCCCGCGCCCACCTTTCGAGGGCGAAGAGCAGGCTCCCCAGGAGCGCGGTGACGACGGGCTGCAAGAAGACGAGCCCGCCCTGCAGGTTGATCGACCGCGGGCGGACGAGCGCCGTCAGCAGGAGCCAGAGGATCATCTCCAGGACGGACATGACCAGCATGAACAGGGCGTTGCGGGAAAAGGGCGCGACGTCGATGCGGCGGGAGACGAACCCCGTCCAGAAACCGAGCAGGGTCTTGGTCATCCCGGCGACGCCGAAGACGCCCAAAGAGAAGGCGTCCTGGACGAGGCCGCACATCGTGCCCAGCACGGCGCCGAAGACTTCGCCGCGGCGGATCGAGAAGTAGAGAACGACGACGGAAAAGGCGTTGAAGACGACGAGGAGGGCGGGCGCGCCGGCGCCGGCGCTGGAATAGACGAACACGGCGACAAGCGTGCCCAGGAAGGCCTGCAGGAGGTCCTTGAGGACGGTCTCCCTCATCCCCCGCCTCCCGGTCCCCGGGTCAGGACGGCGACCACGTCGACGGTATCGAAGCCGAAGAACGGCTTGACGAGGATCCTGAGGAAGATGGGCGATTTCTCGTCCCGGACGAGGCTCTGGATGAATCCGACGCGGATGCCGGCCGGATAGATCTTGTCGTAGCCCGTCGTCCGCAGCTCTTCGCCCTCCTGGCCGCCGGCGGCGCTGGCCAGGACGTAGCGGAGCTCGCAGACCTCCCGCGACAGCCCGGCCATCGAGCCCGTCAGCTGGGCGACGGCGGACCTCACGCTGACGCTGCTGTCCTTGTCGGTGACCAGCTGGACCTTGGTCTCCTTCAGGCCGACCGGGTCGATGGTCCGGCCGACAAGCGCCCCGTTGCGGTCGCAGACCGCCATGTTCCTGGAGATCCCGTCGAGGCTGCCCTTGTCGATGACGATGGAATGGTGGGGGTTGACGCTGTCGACCCCGATCGTCCGGGCCGCGACGATCGAGCCCTCGAATGCGGCCAAGCTCTCGCGGAGCTTGGCCTCGGACCCGGCCAGCCCCAGCCGGTCCTCGAGGAAGCGGACGTCCTGGCTGATGAAGAAATTCTGCCGCTTGAGCTCGACGTTCTCGCGCCGGACGGCGCGCAGGTCGAAGTAATTGTTCCAAAGCGAGACGACGCCCCGGACCGTGCCGGTCGCCAGCCTCTGGACGGGCGAGAAGACGAAGAAGACGCCCCGTTCGAAGTAGGATTTCGCCGACCCCTGGGGCACCTGGATGGAGATGACGAGCCCATGGAAGACGACGAGGCCCGTAAGGATCAGGGCGCTTCGCCGTTTCTCCCAAAGGGGCATGGCACCTCTCTCACCGCCGCGGCCCCTCAGATGAGGGAGATCTTCTTCAAGAGCACCAGGTCGTCGAGCATCTTGCCCGCCCCGAGGACGACCGTCGTCAGCGGGTCCTCGGTGATGAAGACGGGCAGCTGGGTCTCTTCGCGGATCCTCTTGTCCAGGTTCTTGAGCAGGGCGCCGCCGCCGGTCAGGATGATGCCGCGGTCGATGATGTCCGCCGAGAGCTCGGGCGGCGTCCGTTCCAGGGCGATGCGGATGGCGTTGACGATAGCCGCCACCGTCTCCTCGATGGCCTCGCGGATCTCCTGGTCGTCGACCACGATCGTCCGCGGGATGCCCTCGCGCAGGTCCCGGCCTTTGATCTCCATCGTCATCGGCTCGTCGAGGGGGTAGGCCGAGCCGATCTGCATCTTGACCATCTCGGCCGTCCGCTCGCCGATGAGCAGATTGTACTTCTTCTTGAGGTAGTGGATGACGGCGTCGTCCATCTCGTTGCCGGCCACCCGGATGCTGTGGTTGAAGACGATGCCGTCGAGGGAGATGACGGCGATGTCGGTCGTGCCGCCGCCGATGTCGACGATCATGTTCCCGGTCGGCTCGGAGATGGGCAGGTCCGCGCCGATCGCCGCCGACATCGGCTGTTCGATGAGGTAGACCTCTGAAGCCTTGGCCCGCATGGCCACGTCCTTGACCGCGCGGCGCTCGACCTGGGTGATGCCCGTCGGGATGCCGATGACGATCCGCGGACGGAGAAGGAAGCCGCGGTTGTTCATGGCCTTCTTGATGAAGTAGTCGAGCATCTTCTCGGCGATCTCGAAGTCGGCGATGACGCCGTCGCGCATGGGCTTGATGGCCATGACGCTCGTCGGGGTCTTGCCGAGCATCTCCTTGGCCCGCGAGCCGACGGCTTCGACCTTGCCCGTCGCCTTGTTGACGACGACGATCGACGGTTCCTGGACGATGATGCCCTTGCCCTTGAGGAAGACCAGCGTGTTGGCGGTGCCGAGGTCGATGGCCAGGTCGCAGAATAGCCTGTCTTTCATCCAGCTGATTAGGCTCATGATGTTGCTCTCTCCGTCCCGGCCATTTTTAGCACAATTCCCCCCTGGACGCAACTGGCGCCCCGGAGCGGAGCCGGCGGCTTGACTTTGCGTCCGGACTTCTCATATACATTAAGAACCTTTAGTCGGATCAATCGGAAAGGAGTGCGCTTTGAGCCATCAACCCTACGTCCCCGAAAAAACTGACCAGAGGGAATTCACCCTCCGGGCCATCCTCATCGGCCTCGTCCTGACCGTCATCCTCGGCGCGGCCAACGCCTACCTCGGCCTGCGGGCCGGGATGACGATCGCCGCCACCTATCCGGCGGCCGTCATCGGCATGGCCGTCCTGAGGATCATGAAGGGCTCGATCCTCGAGGAGAACATCGCCCGGACGATCGGCTCCATCGGCGAATCGATCGCCGCCGGGGCCATCTTCACCATCCCGGCCTTCGTCATCGCCGGCGCCTGGACGAACTTCAACACTTTCGACGCCTACATCAAGTCGACGGCCCTGATGTTCGTCGGCGGCCTCCTCGGCATCCTGTTCGTCACTTTCCTGCGCCGGGTCATGGTCACCGACCCCGACCTCGTCTTCCCCGAATCGGTCGCCGCGGCCGAGATCCACAAGGCCGGCCAGAAGGGCAGCCAGGGCTCGAAATTCCTCTTCCAGGCCATGGGCATCGGGGCGCTCGTCTATTCGCTCGGCGTCATCCAGCTCTTTGCCGCCAGCAAGGACTTCATCATCAAGGTCGGCAAGATCGGCTCGAGCTTCGTCCGCCTGGGCGCCGCCAAGGACGCCCCGACGATCGGGGCCGGCGGCACCGTGGCCGTCTCGGGGCCCGGCATCTTCCCGGCTTACATCGGCGTCGGCTACATCATCGGCCCGCGCCTGGCCGCCCTCAACTTCGCCGGCGGCGTCCTGGCCTGGGGCCTGTTCGCGCCCCTGCTGATGTTCTTCCTTGGCCCCCAGCTCATCCCCACGTTCTACGGGCCGGGGGTGGCCGCGGCCGACGTCAGCTGGCTCGACATGGTCACCAACGTCTGGAAGTTCATCATCCGGCCGATCGCCGTCGGCGGCATGCTGGTCGGAGCCTGCTACACCCTTTACAAGATGCGCAAGAACCTGGCCGCCGGCCTCAAGCGCTCCGTCGGCGACATCAAGAAGGCGGCCGGCCAGGCCGAGGTCGTCTCCAGGATTGAGAAGGACCTGAACATGAAGGTCGTCATGATCCTGATGGCCCTGACCTTCGTCCTCATGGTCTTCGTCTACCAGACGTTCTCCAAGTCGTTCGGCTCGGCCCTGCTCGCCGCCGCGGTCATGGCCGTGGCCGGCTTCTTCTTCGCTGCGGTCTCCGGCAACCTCGTCGGGACGATCGGCTCCTCCAACAACCCGATCTCCGGCCTGACCCTCTCGACCCTGATCATCGCCGCCCTCCTGATGGTCCTGGTCGGGGCGACCGGCACGACCGGCGTCGCCGCTGTGCTCGGCGTCGCCGCGGTCGTCTGCGTCTCCTCGGCCGTGGCCGGCGAGATGCTCCAGGACCTCAAGGTCGGGCACATCCTCGGCGGCACGCCCTATAAGATGCAGATCGGCAACATCTTCGGCATCCTCATCGCCTCCATGGTCATGTACTTTCCCCTGATGCTCCTCAACGGCGCGTTCACCTTCGGCAGCAAGGACCTCCCCGCGCCCCAGGCCGGCCTGATGGCCGCGCTGTCCAAGGGCATCGTCGGCGGCGAGATGGCCTGGCCCCTCGTCATCGTCGGCATGCTCATGGGCTTCGCCTTCATCCTCGTCCAGGTGAGATCGCCCATGCTCGTCGCCGTCGGCATGTACCTGCCGCTCGAGACGACCTTCGCCATCTTCGTCGGCGGCATGATCAAGGGCCTGGTCGACAAGGCCATGGCCAAGCGGAAGTTCAACGCCGCCCAGACGGCCCGGGCGACCAACGTCGGCATCCTCCTCGCCGCAGGATTGATCGCGGGCGAAGGGCTGATGGGCCTCGTCCGCGCCGCCTGGAAGTTCTTCTTCCTGCAGAACGTCATCCACTTCGACATCCCGTCGGTCTTCAAGAGCGGCAAGTACTTCGGCGTCGTCGACCTCTACATCGGCGGCCTCGCGGTGCTCGTCCTGATCGGGCTCTACTTGATCAAGGTGCCGCTCAAGAACGCGGGCGCCGCCGACGAACCGGCGCCGCCCTCGGCCATCATTTAAGGAGGCCGACGGGAAGGAAGCAAGGATCGCCCTGCTACGCGCGGGGCGACCCTCGCTTCCGTCCCATCTCCCCCTTATTCAGATTGGCAGGATGTGACTGGCCCTTTGCGCAGGCGGCGGGTTTTCGGCTAAAATAGACACGGAAGAAAACATGGCGGTACGTGAAATTCTTATCATCGGCGACCCGATCCTGACCCGGCGGTCGGAACCCGTGGACGCCGTCACCGAGGACATCGTCCGCCTGGCCCGCGACATGGTCGAAACGGTCCACGCCGCGCCCGGCATCGGCCTGGCCGCGCCCCAGGTCGGGCTCAACAAGCGGGTCATCGTCGTCGACCTCTCGGTCGGCGAGGACCCGGACGCCCTCCACGTCTTGATCAATCCGGAGATCGTGGCCAAGGAAGGAGAAGCGATCTGCGAGGAGGGCTGCCTTTCGGTCCCCGACATCAAAGAAAAGGTGGCCCGGCCCTACCGTGTGGTCGTCCGCGGCCTCGACCTCGAGGGCCAAGCGGTCGAGATCGAGGGCGAGGACCTGCTGGCCCGGGCCTTCTGCCACGAGATCGACCACCTCGACGGCATCCTCTTCGTCGAAAAGCTCTCGGCCCTGAAGCGGACGCTGATCAAGAAGAAGTTCAAGAAGAGCGCGGCCGCCGCCAAGAGCCCATGAGGACCGTCTTCTTCGGGAGCCCGGCCGCCGCGCTCCCCAGCCTCGGCGCCCTGCTCGCCGCGGGCCATTCGGTCGAGCTCGTCGTCACCCAGCCCGACAAGCCGGCCGGACGCGGCCGCCGCCTGACGCCCTCCCCGGTCAAGGCCTTCGCCTTGGAACGGGGCCTCCCGGTCATCGAGCCGGTCCGCATCCGGACGGACGAAACCGCCCTCGAGCGCATCCGGGCGGCCGCCCCCGACGTCAATATCGTCGTCGCCTACGGGCAGATCATCCCCCGGTCCATCCATTATTTTCCCCTCCGTCACTCCCTCAACGTCCACTTCTCGCTCCTGCCGAAATACCGGGGCGCCGCCCCCGTCCAATGGGCCGTCCTCAACGGCGAAGTCGAATCGGGGCTGACCATCATCGAGCTCGACGACCGCATGGACGAGGGCGATATCCTGGCCTTGGAGCGCGTCGCCGTCGGTCCGCGCGAGACGGCCTCGGCCCTGGAGTCCCGCCTGGCCGTCCTGGGCGCGCGCCTCCTCGTTTCGACCCTGGCCGGCATCGACCGGATCACCCCGCTGAAGCAGGACGGCGCCCTGGCCACTCTCGCCCCGAAGGTCCGCAAGGAGGACGGCCGCGTCGCCTGGACGGAGACGGCCGAAGCCGTCGAACGGAAGGTCCTCGCCCTGGCCGAGAGGCCCGGGGTCTTTTCCCGGATCGGGGGGAAAAGGGTCAACATCCTCGGCGGCCGCCCGGCCGCGGCCGCCGCGACCCTGCCTGCGCCCGGACCGGCCGTCCCGGGGACGCTTCTCGAGGCCGGCAAGGCCGGGCTCCTGGTCGCCTGCGGCGCCGGCACCGCCTACCTCATCGAGGAGCTCCAGCCCGAGGGGAAGGGCGTCATGACAGCCTACGCCTTCTCCCTCGGGACAAAGCTCCCCCCCGGCGACATTTTAGGGATCTAAGAGCCATTTTCTCTTCTTCCCCTCCCTCTCGAGGCAGCGATGGGTGTTGCCTCGTCCCTCCCGGGACAGGGTGAGCCAGCAGACCTAGAAGATCCCCGTGGCGGAGGGGGGACCGGCAGGGAGCGGAGTCTGCGAAGCGACCATCAGCACCGCTCCGGAGCAGCTCGGAGGAGCGGTGCTGGGAAACATCTGAAGAGAAATCCTCTCTTCCGATATTTCGCAGAATCAGAGCTTCGAGTACTCAGCCCCGATTCTGCCGGGTCGCTCCCAAGAGTCCGCTTCCCGCCGCCGGGGGCCGGGGAGCTAGAGGCAATGCCCTGAGCAAAGCCGCAGAGAGGGAGGGGCTATTCTTCGAGAAGGAAATTGCGGGGGTCGATGCGCTTACCGTCCTTGAAGACCTCGTAGTGGACGTGCGGGCCGGCCGCCTTGCCCGTCTGGCCGATATAGCCGATGATATCGCGCCTCTTGACCTTCTGTCCGGCCTTGACCGCAAAGTTGCTCATGTGACCGTAGACGGTGGTATAGCCGTTGCCGTGGCTGATCGTGACGTTTTTGCCCAGGTAGCGGTCCGTCTCGACCTTGATGACGATGCCGTCGGCGGTGGCCATGATGGGATTGCCGATATTGGTGGAGATATCGAGGCCCCAGTGCATCACCCAGGCTCCCGTGAAGGGGTCGTTCCGGTGGCCGTAGACCGAGCTGATCCAGCCGGCGGCCGGCATGATGGACGGGGTCGAGGCCATGCGCACGCTGTCGCTTTCGAAGAAGTTGAGGAGACTCGACAGGTTGCTCTCGATGCTCTGGGCCTTCAGGTTCAGGCTCTGGACCGTGCCCAGGCCGATGACCTGGGGGCCGCCCGGGCCCTTGGCCGCCGCGGAGGGCTCCATATAAGGCTCGGGGTCGTCCTTTCCGGGCTCACCGCCGCCCACGCCCGCCGGTGCGGTCAGGACATCGGGAGACTTCAGCCCGGCCATGACGTTGAGCTTCTTGGTATAGCTCTCCAGATGGGAGATCTTGGTTTGGAGCTCGGTGATGGACTTTTCGTAGCCTTCGATGGTCGATTTCTGCTCGGCCGTCTCGACCCGGAGGGCCTTATAGCGGCCTCTGATGACGCTCATCCGGACGTAATCGACCAGCACGGTCAGCAGGGCCAGACCCAGGACGATACCGCCGATACTCAATATTTTCAGCGTATTGCGGCTGAAGCACAGGGTCTTGGTGCTTGTCTTCGTGTGCGGGACGATGATGACCGACAAATGTTTGTTAGCCATTTTGACAAGTCACAAGTACCATAAAAGCCTGAAAAGTGTCAATACTTCAAAGGGAGGAAACCTTATCCCCCCCAGTTGGCTAGTCGCGGAGCGCTATCCCCCGCAAAGCACCGACCCGCCGTTGACGTCCAGGATCTCGCCGGTGACGTGCCGGGCCAGGTCGGAGGCCAGGAACAGGATGGGACCGGCGATGTCCTCGGCCGGCGGGATGCGCCGCAAGGGGATGGTCAGGCGGACCTTCTCCTTGAACGCGGGATCGCTGAAGCTGGGCGCGCTCATGTCGGTGTCCACCCAGCCGGGGGCCACGGCGTTGACCCGGATCCCGTAAGGGGCGAGCTCGACGGCCAGGGACTTGGTCAGGGAGTGCAGGGCCCCCTTGCTGGCCGCGTAATGGGAGTGGAAGGCCTCTCCCCTGACCCCGGCCGTCGAGGTCACGTTGATGATCGAGCCCCGGCCGTGCTCCTTCATGGACGGGACGACGGCGTTGATGCCGTAGAAGACCCCGTCGATGTTGACGGCCACGGTCTCGTGGTAGACCGCCTCGTCCATCCGGCCCATCTCCAGGTAGGTCCAGATCCCGGCGTTGTTGACCAGGGTGTCGAGCTCGCCCCACCGGGCCAGGATGTCGGCGACCATGCGGTCGATGTCGGCCCGGGAGCCCATCTCGGCCTTGTAGGCGAGCGCGCGGCGGCCCAGCTTTTCGACGTTCTGACAGACTTCGTCGGCCGCCTTTTGGTTGGCGACGTAGCTGATGGCGACGTCGGCGCCTGCTTGGGCGAACATGATGGCGGCGGCCCGGCCGATGCCGCGCGAGCCGCCCGTGATCAGGACCGTCCGGCCGTCGAGCCGGATCATCGGACATACCCCAGGCTGAAGTCGCCCATCTTGTGGAACTCGAGGGATCTGTAGATCTCGGCGGCCGCGGGCAGGACCTTCTCCTTCATGACGGCCATGTACTCTTCGACGGTCGGGACCCGGCCCTTGAGGGCGGTCAGGGCGGCCAGCTCCGAGGAGCCGAGGTAGACGCGGGTGTTGTCGCCCAGCCGGTGGTCGAAATTCCTGGTCGAGGTGGCGAAGACCGTCGTTCCGGCGGCGACCCGGGCCTGGTTGCCCATGCACAGGGAGCACCCGGGCATCTCGGTCCGGCCGCCGAAGCCCACGAAGACGGCGTAATAGCCCTCGCGCATGAGCTGGGCCGCGTCCATCTTGGTCGGCGGGGTGATCCAGACCTTGGCGGCCGGGAGGCCGGCCTTGTCGAGGATGCGTGCCGCGGCCCGGAACTGGCCGATGTTGGTCATGCACGACCCGATGAAGACCTCCTGGACGGGGTCCCCGGCGATGGCCGAGAGCGGCCGGACGTCGTCCGGATCGTTGGGGCAGGCGACGAGCGGTTCGGTGATGGCGGCCAGGTCGATCTCGAGGACGGCCTTGTATTCCGCGTGGGGGTCGCGCCGCAGGAGGGCCGGCTTCTCGAGCCAGGCGCGGCAGGCGTCGATCCGGCGGCGGAGGGTCTCGGCGCTCTGGTAGCCCTCCTTGATCATCTCCTCCATCAGCGCGACGTTGCTCTTGAGGTCGTTCGCGACCCGTTCCTCGCCGAGAGAGATGACGCAGGCCGCGGCCGAGCGCTCGGCCGAGGCGTCGGTCAGCTCATAGGCCTCGTCGCCGGTCAGGTCCTCGAGGCCCTCGATCTCAAGGACGCAGCCGTTGAAGACGTTCTTCTTGTTCTTCTTCTCGACGGTCAGCATCCCCCGCTTGATCGCGAAGTAGGGAATGGCGTTGACGACATCGCGCAGGGTGATGCCGGGATTGCGCCGGCCGCTGAATTTGACCAGGATCGACTCGGGCATGTCGAGGGGCATGAAGCCCAGGGCGCCGGCGAAGGCGACCAGGCCCGAGCCGGCCGGGAAGGATACGCCGATCGGGAAGCGGGTGTGGGAGTCGCCGCCCGTCCCGACGGTGTCGGGCAGGATGAGCCGGTTCAGCCAGGAGTGGATGACCCCGTCGCCGGGCTTGAGCGAGACGCCTTTGCGGGCGATCATGAAGGCCGGCAGCGTTTGATGGACCTTGACATCGGCCGGCTTGGGATAGGCGGCCGTGTGGCAGAACGACTGCATGAACAGGTCGGCCTGGAACTCGAGACAGGCCAGCTCCTTGAGCTCGTCGGCCGTCATCGGCCCGGTCGTGTCCTGGGAGCCGACCGTGGTCATGTGAGGCTCGCAGGCCGTGCCGGGCAGGACGCCGGCGACGCCGCAGGCGCGGCCGACCATCTTCTGGGCCAGCGTGTAGCCCTGGTCCGGCTTGGGCCTGGGGTTCTCGACCGTTGTGAAGAACGGCGCCTCGCCCAGGCCCAGGGTCTGGCGGGCCTTGGCCGTCAGCTGGCGGCCGATGATGAGCGCCAGGCGGCCGCCGGCCCGGAACTCGTCCTTGAGGGTCGCCGGCTTGATCTCGAGCTTGGAGATCTCCTGTCCGGCGGCGTCGAGGATAGCGCCGGCGGCGAAATCGAGGGTGATGATGTCGCCGGTCTTCATCTTGGTGACGTCGGCCATGAGCGGCAGGCCCCCGGAATCCTCGGTCGTGTTGAAGAAGATCGGGGCGATCAGGCCGCCGATGACGACGCCGGCCCGCCTCTTGTTGGGGACGAAGGGGATGTCCTCGCCGATGTGCCACATCAGGGAGTTGCACGCGGACTTGCGGCTCGAGCCCGTGCCGACGACGTCGGCGACGAAGGCCACGCGGTGGCCCTCCGCGCGGAACGCCTTCATGGCCCCGTTGCCGCCGGGGAAGCGCTTCTCGCCCATCGACTGGGCGTGCAGCGGGATGTCGGGACGGGTGGGGGCATGGCCGGCCGGCGAGAAATCGTCCGTGTTGATCTCGCCGTCGATCTTGAAGACCTTGAGGGTGAGCCGGGCCGGGAGCTCGGGACGGCACAGGAACCACTCCCCCGCCGCCCAGGATTCGAGTACGGATTTGGCGTGCGGATTCGTCGCGGCCAGCTTGACGACGGTCTCGAAACGGCCGTAGACGAGCACGATCTTCTTCATGGCGTCGGCGGCCGCCGCGGCGAGCGCGGGATCGGCCAGCGCCTCGACCAGCGGATCGACATTGAAGCCGCCGAGCATGGTCCCGAGGATCCGGACAGCGTCCTGCCGCGGCACGGCCGGCGACTTGACGGTCCCCTTGGCCACGGCGGCCAGCCATTCGGCCTTGACCTTGGCGGCCGGGTCGACGCCCGGGGTGACCCGGTTCTCGAGAAGGCCGCGGAGCTTGGCGCCCCCCGCCTTGTCGGCCGATTCGAGGCCATGGCAGACCTCCCCGACCTCGGGGGGTGTCAGCGGCAGCGGCGGCAGACCCGCCTTGGCCCGTTCCAACTCCATCTCGAAATAAGCGTCGAGCATCGTTCTCTCCTCGCGTCCGATTTGGCCCGACTACTTTAGCGGTTTTGCGACGGTGTTGTCAAAGGTCGCCGCAGGGGACCGTCCCGTCCGGAGCTTGCAATCCGGGGCGAATTTGGCTAGAATCATCTATCCGGTTTTTGTCTTCAAGAACACCATCAGGGAAGGGTCATCAAGTGGATATCGCCGCCATCACCCGGGCCAAAGAGCACTTCGGCCGCCTGCTCGAAGCCCAGATGAAACGGGTGGAAACGATCAAGTCCTCTCCGGATTGGATCGACTACTCCGCACTCTCGCCCCTCAGGATCGGCATCCTCGCCGGCGACGGCATCGGCCCCTTCATCACCCCGCCGGCGAAGCGCGTCCTCGAAGCCCTGCTCGCGAGCGAGATCGGGTCCGGCCGAGTGGTTCTCGAGGACATCGCGGGCCTGACCATCGAGAACAGGGCCGCCCACGGCTGCGCCATCCCTCCCGACGTCCTCGAAGAGATCAAGAAACACCCCATCACACTCAAGGGCCCGACGACGACTCCCCGGCGGGGCGACCCCTGGCCGAA
>JAPKZE010000185.1 GCA_026393955.1 Candidatus Aminicenantota bacterium | reverse complement strand
CCGCCTCGCTGACCTCCTCCATCTCCCCGCCTGCCGCGCCGAGATCCCTGTCTGAAGAGGAGGACCCCCGATGAGTGAAACGACGACCTTTGCCCCGGACGGGCGCAGCCCTGTCCAGGAGCGTTCGCCTTCGGCCTTGTCGGCCAAGCTCAAGACCGCCTTTAACCGCTTCCGCGGCGTCCCCGTCGAAACCGACCTCGCGGCGTACGCGAGGACGGTCCGATCGATCCGCATGGCGCACCACAGCGGGAAGCTCGCGGCGATCGCTGACGCCGAGATCGCCCGGCGGGCCGCGGCGCTCCGCCAGCCGCCGGCGGACGGGGCCTCCATCCCGCCGTCGGGGGACGAAAAGCGCGCCCGCGTCGCCTTAGTCGCTCTGGCCCTCGAAGCCGCCCGCCGCGCGACCGGGCTCGACGCCCATGACGTCCAGCTCATGGCCGGGCTGGCCATGACCGACGGCCGGATCGCCGAGCTTCCGACGGGGGAGGGCAAGACGCTGGCGGCGGTGTTCTCCGCCTCTTACTTCGCCCTCCTCGGCCGGCCCGTCCACGTCCTGACCTTCAACGATTACCTGGCCCGCCGCGACGCGGTCTGGATGGGCCCGGCCTACCGCCTCCTCGGCCTGTCCGTCGGCGCCGTCCACGAGGCCCTGGACAAGGCCGCCAAGAAGGCCGCCTACGCCTGCGATATCACGTATGCCACCGCCAAGGAGGCCGGCTTCGACTACCTGCGGGATCGGCTGGCCTACGAGCCCGGCGAACTCGTCCACCGGCCTTTCTCCGTGGCCCTCGTCGATGAGGCCGACTCCATCCTCATCGACGAAGCCCGTATCCCGCTCGTCATCTCCGGGACCTCCGGAACGCCCGGACTCGATGTCTCGCGGCTGGCCGCCGTCGTCCGGGACCTCGAGCGGGGCCGCGACTTCGAGACGGACGCCGAGAACGCCAACGTCTTTCCGACCGACGCGGGCATCCGCCGCGTCGAGTCGGCCCTCGGCTGCGGCAACCTGTTCACGCCCGAGAACGAGACGCTCCTGGCCGCGGTCCACTGCGCCCTGCACGCCGAGCTCCTGCTCGAGCGCGACGTCGATTACATCGTCCGCGACGGCCGCATCGAGATCGTCGACGAGTTCACCGGCCGGGTCATGGACAAGCGGCATTGGCCCGACGGCCTCCAGGCCGCCGTCGAGGCCAAGGAGGGGGTGCGGCGCGGCTCCGAGGGGCGCATCCTCGGCTCGATCACGCTCCAGCACTTCTTCCGGCTCTATCCGACGCTCTGCGGCATGACGGCTACGGCCGAGCCCTCGGCGCGAGAGCTCAAGGAATTCTACGGCCTCGGCGTCGTCGTTGTGCCGTCCCACCGGCCGTGCGTGCGCCGGGACTTGCCCGACGTCGTGTTCACGCACCGGGAGGCCCGGCGAACGGCCCTCGTCCGGGAGATCGCCGCGTGCCGGGCCGCCGGCCGGCCCGTTCTCGTAGGGACGTCGAGCGTCAGGGAATCGGAAGAGCTGGCCGCGGCCCTGGCCGGCGCGGGCGTCCCTTGCGAGGTCCTCAACGCCAAGAACGACGAGCTCGAAGCCGCGGTCATCGCCCGGGCCGGCGTCCCGGGAGCCGTGACCATCTCGACCAACATGGCCGGCCGCGGCACGGACATCAAGCTCGGCGGGCCGAACAACCCGGTTGTCGCGGACGAAGAAGAGCATGACCGGGTGGCCGCCCTTGGCGGTCTCTATGTCATCGGCATGAACCGGCACGAGAGCCTGCGCATCGACAGCCAGCTGCGCGGCCGGGCCGGCCGCCAGGGCGACCCCGGCTCGTCGCGGTTCTTCATCAGCCTCGAGGACGACATCTTCGAGCGCTACGGGCTCACGCGCCGGCTTTTTTCCCGCTACAGGCTCGAGCGAGGCGCCGCTCCCGTCGACAACGAGCTCCTGCGCAAGGAGATCGCCCACGGCCAGCGGATCACCGAGGGCCGCAACCTGGACATCCGCCGGGCGCTCTGGGACTATGCGACGCTCGTCGAAACGCAGAGACGGATCGTCGCCGGCTGGCGCGACGCGGTCTTCGCTCCCGACGGGGCAGAGGCCGGTCTGCCGTTCCCGACTGCGCCGGAGCTCGTGGAGGCCGGGACCGCCAAGCTGGGGCGGGATCCGTTCGAACGGCTGGCCCGGCGGGCCGCGCTCTACCACATCGACGGCTCCTGGACCGACCACCTGGCCTGGCTGGCCGACCTCCGCGAGGGCATCCACCTCGTCTCCATCGGGCGGAAGGAGCCGCTCCAGGAATTTCAGAAGGCCGCGACCGACGCCTTCCTCGAGCTCGAGGACAGGATCGGGGCCGCGATCGATCGCACCCTCCGTTCCCTCGTCGCCCGGGAGGGCCCGATCGACCTCGAGGCGGCCGGCCTGAAGGGGCCGTCGTCGACCTGGACCTACCTCGTCAACGAGGACCAGTTCGGCTGGGGCGTCGAGCTGCTCAAGGGGACGAACATCGGCGTCGCCGCGGGGGCCGCGGCGTTTTACGGCCCCCTGTTCCTCCTGGCCCTCATCGCCAACCGCTTCAAGAAGAAAAAGGGCTGATCCTGATAATAAGGACCGGGTCCCGTCTTTTTGGTATAGTAGAGCCTCCGATATTCCGGAGATGAGACGTTGAGCAACGAACCTGTCGCGACCTCCGCCGGCCCAGCCAACGGGCTCGAGCGCAAGCTCGGGCTCTTCCCGCTGACCAACATCGTCATCGCCAACATGGTCGGCGCCGGCATCTTCACGACCTCGGGCCTGCTGATGGCGGACCTCCACAGCCCCCTGATCATGCTCGGCCTCTGGCTCGTCGGCGGCCT
>JAPKZE010000249.1 GCA_026393955.1 Candidatus Aminicenantota bacterium | reverse complement strand
CTGGGGCCAACGGATCAACAGCTTCGACGAGCTCCCGCCGCGGGACGGAGCGCTCAATCCCGGCTACAAGCTCGAGTGGGAGCGTTTCCAGCAGTCGGTCGCCACCGATTTCCTGGCCTGGCAGGCGGAGATCGTCCGCGGGCTGAAGCGGCCGGCCCAGTTCATCACCCACGACTTCTGCGGCGGGCTGCCGGCCGACGTCCGCCAGTTCGACATCGCCCGGGCCGTGGACGTTGCCGCCGTCAACGTCTACTTCGGTCTCCAGGACGACATGACCGGCGAGGACATCGCCTGGAGCGGCGACATCAACAGGTCCCTCAAGCGCTCCAACTACCTGGTCACGGAGACGACCGCCCAGACGACCGGCTGGAACTCGACCGGCCAGTTCCCGCCTTACGACGGGCAGATCCGGCTGGCCGCCTACGCCAACATCCTGAGCGGGGCCAACCTCGTGGCCTACTGGCACTGGCACTCCCTCCACTACGGCCAGGAGACCTATTGGAAGGGCGTGCTGGGGCACGATCTCGAGCCGGGCCGCGTCTACGGTGAGGTCGCCCGGATCGCCGGGGAGCTGCGGCGGATCGGCCCCGCGCTGGCCAACCTGAGGAAGAGCAACCGCGTGGCCATCCTCTACAGTCTGGATTCCCTCCACGGCCTCGACATCATGCCCTTCGACGGCCGGGTCGGCTACATGTCCGTGCTCAGCCAGCTCTACCGGTCCCTCTACAAGCTCAACGTCGAGACCGACTTCGTCCATCCCGAGGACCCGCGGTTCGAGGATTACGACCTGGTCATCGTGCCGGCCCTCTATGTCGCCGACGACGCGCTGCTGCTCAGGATCGCGGACTACGTCAAAGGCGGCGGGCATGTCCTGATGACCTTCAAGAGCGGCTTCTGTGACCAGCACTCGACGGTCCGCCCGGTCACGGCCCCGGGCCCCCTGCGCCAGGCCTGCGGATTCTCCTACCAGGAGTTCACGAATCTGAAGCGGCCGCTCCAGCTGCGGGGCGATCCGTTCAAGGCGGGCCAGGCGAACAGCGTGTCCGTCTGGGCCGAATTCCTCAGGCCGGAAACGGGCCGGCCGCTGGCCGTCTACGACCATCCGGTCTTCGGGGACTTTCCGGCGGTCACTCGCAACGAATTCGGAAAGGGTGTTCTGACGTACGAGGGGACGTTCCTCTCGGACGGGCTCCAGGACCGGCTCGTCGCCGATTGCCTGGCCGGCGCGGGCATCCCGGCCGAGGACGCCGGGCTCCCGCCGGGGGTCAAGGCCAAGCACGCACGGCTGGCCGACGGGGCCGCCGTCCACGCCTATTTCAACTTCTCGGCGACGCGGCGCGAATTCGTCTACGGCCGGGGCGGCGGCCGCGACCTCCTGACCGGCGCTGCCGTCGCCGCGAAGGGCCGCCTCGTCCTCGCGCCCTGGGACTGCGTGATCATCCGCGAAGGACGGTGACGCTGCGGCGGCCGGACCGCCCCGGTCGAAGAATTCTGTTGACAGGCGCGGCGCCCTAATCATACAGTCCTATTTCGGAGATGTGTCTTGAGGAGGTTCCCATGGATAGGTCCCTGATGAAGAAATTCGTCGGCCGCGGACTCGTCGTCACTCTGGCGATCGTCGCGGTCATCTCGTTCGTCGCGGCCCGGCAGGCCGGGACGCCTCTTGGTCCCGACGCCAAGGCCTGGGTCGAGGACCCCGACAGCTGTACGTCGATCCAGGTCGGACGACTGGCCACCGTGGACGGCTCGGTCATCACCTGCCATACCTGCGACGGCCCCTACCGCCAATGGGTCAACATCGTCCCGCATCAGAAATGGCCGGACAAGTCCATGAACAAGATCTCCTCCGGCAAGATGCACACCGAGACCCCGACCGACCTCCGAGGCATCGTCCAGACCGGCGAGATCCCCCAGGTCCCCGAGACCTTCCGCTTCCTGAACACCGCCTACCCGGCGCTCAACGAAGCGGGATTGGCCATCGGCGAGACGACCATCGGCGGCCGCCGCGAGCTCGTCAACAACGAAGGCATGTTCATGATCGAAGAGCTCGAGCGGATCGCCCTGGAGCGGTGCAAGACGGCCCGCGAGGCCATCAAGCTCATCGGCGAGCTGGTCAAGCAGTACGGCTACGGCGACTTCGGCGAGTGCATCACCATCGCCGACGGCAAGGAGGTCTGGCACTTCGAGATCATGGGCGCCGGCCCGCTCGAGAAGGGCGCCGTCTGGGCGGCCGTCCGCATCCCCGACGACCACGTCGGCATCTCGGCCAACATCCCGCGCATCCCCGAGATCGACCTCAAGAACCCCGACCGGTACTTGGCCTCCGAGAACGTCTTCCAGGTGGCCCAGGACATGGGCTGGTGGGATCCCCAGAGCGGCAAGCCGTTCAAGTTCTGGGAAGCCTACGGCGGCGGGCGGGGCAAGCCCTTCTCGACGCGCGAGTTCTTCGTCCTCAGCACCCTGGCGCCCTCGCTCAAGCTGACCATGGACCTGCCGGAGCTGCCGTTCTCGGTCAAGCCGGAGAAGAAGCTGTCGGTCCGAGACGTCCTGGCCATCTATCGCAATCCGTACGAGGGGTCGGACCTCGACATGACCAAGAACCTCCTGGTGCCCCGGATGCAGCCGCGGCCCAAGCCCGGCGAGACCCCGGCGACGCCGCCGCCCGCCCCGCAGATGGGCCTGAGCCCCATCGCCAGCGCCTGGATGCCGCGGGATATCGTCAATCTCGTCAACGCCATGAAGCCGGGAACGGTCCAGATGCAGCGGACCATCCCCATCTCCGGATGCGCCTACGCCACCGTCCTCCAGGTCAAGGGCTGGCTGCCGCCCGCGGTCGGCGCCGTCTGCTGGTTCGCCTTCGACAACCCGGCCATGAGCGCCCGCGTCCCCATCTTCGCCGGGACGACCGAGCTTCCGCCGAGCTACGAGATCTGCGCCCAGCACCAGTTCCGGCTGGACTCCGCGGCCTGGGCCTTCCGGCGGGCCAACCGGCTGGCCACGCTGAAATGGGGGATGACCCGCAAGACGATCGAAGAGACCATCGCCGAGTTCGAGGACAAGGCCTTCGCGGACATCCCGATGATCGAGAAGAGGGTCCAGGAGATCCTGGCCAGCAAGACGCCCGACAAGGAGCCCTTCACCGTCGAGAAGTACCTGACCAAGTACACCAACGACACGGCCCGGGCCGCGATCCAGAAGTACCTGGAGCTCGGCGACAAGTTCTGGATGCTCATCGCCATGAGCCTGTAGATTCACAGGGGACACGTACGAAACGTACATGTCCCCGTTCTTTTTGTGTTCTTAGAGCGAATACTTGAACAGGTTCATTCCGGCCGGGAGCTTGGCCTTCTCTTTATAGATGTTCCAGTACGTGGCCTTGGCCTCGGCTAGCTGGCGGTAGAGGGGATGTTCGGTGTCGACGATGTGGGTGGCCGCGACGGCGTTCTTCTCGTCGACGCAGACGAGCCTCTGGCAGCGGTTCATGATGCCGGCCGTGCCGATGCTCGCGGCGACCACCAGCTCCTTCGCCTGGACCCACCGGACAAGCTCGCCGTAAGTCACGTGCCTCTCCTCGACCTTGACGCCCATCTCCCGGAGGATCGTGACCATGCCCTGGATCGTGACCGAGGGCAGGATGAGCTCGCTCTCCGGGATCTTGATGACCGTCCCGTCCCGCAGGCCGAACAGGCAGCAGGAGGAATCCCACTCGGTGATGTGCCGGTCGGCCAGGGGCCGGTGGGTCTGGTCGTCGAGGAATAGCGCCGCCGCGGCCAGGGGGTCGACCTCCTTGGCCGCCTCGAGGGCCTTGAGGCTGATCATGTAATTGATGCCGAGCTTGAGCCAGCCGGTCCCGTTCAGGCCGACGGCCCGGACCAAGTGCGGGATGACGACCCCGGTGAAGGGCTCGCCGAGGTAGTTGTCATAGCTGCAGAAGATGGCCCGCACGGCCGGCTGGCCGGGGAAGGTCACGCCCATGGACTGCTCCTCGTCGACCGTGAACGGCCGGAGGTATCCTTGGAGCCCCTGGTCGGCCATGTTCTCGAGAAAGGCGCGGATGGCCGGGTCCCGGAAATACTGGTGGATGAGGATGCTTTCGAGCTCTTCGACGGAGGGGACCAGATCGGCCTGGGTCTTGCTCAGATTGAAGGAGATCCCGCGGCGGAGCCTCTCCAGGTTCTTGTGCCAGTTGAGGAAATGGACTTCGAGCGCGCCCGCGGGCGACTTCTTGCAGAAGAACCGGATGCCCTCGAAACAGAGGCAGCTGGCGTAGAAAACCGACCGCGACACCGCGAAAACCTTCGAATCGGATTCGAGGATGTCGAACTGCTTGTCGGGGAGAAGATAGCGCATCTGCCGCGGGGCCCATTTCACGCCTTCGAACTTGGCCATGTGTGTCCTCCTTGAACGATACCGGTGGCCCGCTATTTGACGACCGGCTTCAGGTGCTCGACGAAGTATTCCACCCGGGAGACCGGGTAGCGGGCCACGCCGATGCCGTGCTGTTGCTCGGGGTAGATCATGAGGTCGAAGGTCTTATTCTCCTTGAGCAGGGCCTGGACCAGCTGGATCGTGTTGGTCGGGTGGACGTTGTCGTCGACAGCGCCGTGGTGGATGAAAAGCTTGCCCTTGAGGTTCTTGGCGTAGGTCAGGCAGGAACCTTTCTCGTAGCCCTCGGCATTGTCCTGGGGCCGGCGCATGTAGCGCTCGGTGTAGATCGAGTCGTAATTCCGCCAGTCGGTGACCGGCGCTCCGGCCACGCCGACGTGGAAGACGTCCGGCTCCTTGAGCAGGGCCAGACAGGTGAAGTAGCCGCCGTAGGAGTGGCCGGTGACGCCGACGCGCGTCGTGTCGACGTACGGCCGCTGGCCCAGGGCCTTGACGAACGCGACGTGGTCTTCGAGCTCGACCTGGCCGAGCTTCATATAATGGAGGTTCTGGAAGGCCTTGCCGCGGCCAGAGACGCCGCGGTAGTCGCAGACGGCGACGAGAAAGCCCAGCTGGGCCAGGGTCTGGTTGCCGTCGGCCATGAGGTAGCGGTTGCTGACGCCCTTGGAACCCGGTCCGCCGTAGACGGACAGGATGAGCGGGTATTTCTCGGTCGGGTCGAAATGGGCGGGGAAGTAGAGAAGGCCGTCGAGGTCATACTGGCCGTCGGCGGACTTGAATAGGAAGTGCTCGGGCTTGATGAGCTTGAGGTCGAGGAACTCCCTGGACGGCGTGGTCTCGTTCAGGACCTTGACCGCCTGGCCGTCGGCCTTGTAGAGCGTCGTCTTGGAGGGCTGGTCGAAGCTCTGGAACACGTCCGTGTAATAGTCGAAGCCGTGGGAGAGGGCGACCATGTGGGAGCCCGCTTCCTTGGTCATCTTGGTGAACCCGCTGCCGTCGAGCTTGACCCTGTAGAAGTGGCTTTCAATGCCGTTGGCCTCGGAGCCCGCGAAGTAGACCCAGCCGCGGGCCTCATCGACGTCCGGGATGGACCGGACGGGCAGCTTGGCGGCGGTCAGTTGCTTGAGGAGCTTGCCCGTGGCCAGCTCGTAGAGATAGATCTCGCGCCAGCCGCTGCGCTCCGAGGTCCAGAGGAAGCGCTGGTTATCCTTGAGGAACCAGAGGTCGGTAGATTCGTCGATGTAGCAGGGGTCTGAATCGGCCAGGAACAGGCGGGTCTTACCCGTGGCCGGGTCGGCGGCGAAGAGCTCGACCTTGTTCTGGAACCGGTTGAGGCGGTGGTAGGTGAATTCCTTCCCGTCGGCGGTCCACTTGCCGCGGTAGAGATAGACGTCGAGGTCGTCGCCCGTTTCGAGGCGGACCAGCTTCTTCGTGGCGACGTCGGCCATGAACAGCCGGACGATGGGATTGTTCGCGCCCGGCACCGGATAGCCCTGGAGCTCGTAGCGGGGCTGGGCGGCGATGTCGTGGACGATGGGGTATTTGAAGACCGGGCTTTCGTCGAATTGCATGAAGGCGATCTTCTTCGAGTCGGGCGACCACCAGAAGGCTTCGTACTGCGCCAGCTCCTCCGGGTAGACCCAGTCGGGGTAGCCGTTGCGCAGGTCCTCCGTGCCGTCCGTCGTCAGGGCCGTTTCGGTCCCGTCCATGTCCTTGACGTAGAGGTTGTAATTGCGGGTGAAGGCCCGGTACTTGAGGTCGGGCGACAGGACGTCGCCGTAGGAACGGCCGCGGACGCCGCTGACGGACCGCTCGGGTTCATAGAACTCGAGCTTGGCCGTGGCGAGGTCGTAGAGGAAGACCTTGTTGAAGGCCTGGAACTGGATCTTCTTCCCCGCATCGATGAACTGGAAGCGGCCGAAGGGGAGCTTGACCTCCTGGCGGCCCAGGGCGTTGTTGACCGCGGCGATGATCTTGGCGTCGTCGAAGAGCGGCGTCTTCTCGCCGGTCAGGATGTCGGCCCTCTTGAACGTCCCCTCCTCTAAGGCGTAGGAGGCCTTGCCGTCGGGGGTCCACATCAGGCCGCCGCCGAATCCTCCGGGGCCGCCGCCCATCATCCGGCGCCCCTCGCGCTGGAGCTTTTCATAGAGGGCCCTGCCGATGATCCGCTGTTGAGGCTGAGGCTGTTGAGCCTGAGGCTGCGCCTGCGGGAGGGCTTGGGCGACGAAAAGCACGGCCAGCATGAGGCTGAAGAGGGCGGCGAATCTCGAGTTCCTTCTCATGAGGTGTCTCCTTGACGTATCTTCACGGCATCCGCTTTTTATAAGATTACCTATTTTAGGTGTTCCCGGGGCTTTCTTCAATCTTTTTCAGGCCTGCGGCCTGGGCCACCCTATTTTCCGGCCAAGCGCCCGACCGCGGCCAGGAAGTCCTTGACCGTCTCCGCGTTGTCGTAGTGGGCGAAGCTGGCCCGGCAGATGCCTTCCGGACGGTTCAGGTGTCGATAGACGGCGGCCGAATAGTGA
>JAPKZE010000197.1 GCA_026393955.1 Candidatus Aminicenantota bacterium | reverse complement strand
AGTTCGCGACCGTCAGCCCGGTTGAGCGCCCCGGCGTCCCAGGCCTCGCGGCCCTCGCCGTCCGTCTCCCGTCCGTCCGCGTTCAGCCGGCCGAGCCCGTCCTCCTCTTCCCGTTCCGGCTCTTCCCGCGGCTCGGTCTCCTCTCCGTCCCGCTCGAGCGGCCCGTCCGGCCGCCCGGCGAGCGTCGCCCGTTCGGGCGGATCCTCCTCTTCCGAGCGTTCCGTCAGCCGCCCCCGCTCGGGGGGTTCGTCTTCCGGCGGATCTGTGCGTTCGGGAGGGTCGTCCCCGTCGGGCCGGTCGGGCTCGTCTTCCTCGAAGTCTTCGGGCTCGTCGTCCAAGTCCGGCAGCGCCAAGCGGAAGGACTGAAAGGGCTCTCCGCGGAGCCCCCGGCCAGGCCGGCCCCCGCCCATTTTCTTCTTTACATTTGAGGGGCTCGGTGGTATAAAATATTCCTCGTTCGGGGAGGATATCCTCGGGCGCCCGTTCGACATATGGAGGTAATTCCGATGCATTCCAGCAAGAAGACCGCTATCCTGATCCTGAGCCTGGCCATCCTGGTCGCCTTCGCCGGCACCGTGGCCTGTCAGAAGAAGGCCGAAACCCCGGCCGCCGAGGCCGTCAAGGCCGTCACCGAGTTCGAGGGGGTGGTCCGGGCCGCGCTAGGCCGCTACATGTATCTCTCGACCGCCCAGGGCTTCGACATCGTCCTCCCCGGCCTCGACGCCGCCACCATGATGGGCAAGACGATCAAGGTCAAGGGCAACCTGCTGGCCGATCATCCGCCGGTCTTCCTGGCCGACACCGTCGAGAGCGGCGGCCAAACCGTTTATACGCGCAGCCAGGATTTCAAGGCCGAAGATTTCGTCGACATGAAGGTCCGGGAAGCCGTCAAGCCCCTGGCCGTCACCGGCATCGGCAAGCCGGAGGAGTGGGAAGGCAAGGGCGAGATCAAGATCTACGGCACGCTCCAGAAGGGCGATGTCAACTATATCGTCCTCTCCGACGATAAGGGCAAGGACCTGGCCAAGATCATCATCGATTCCACCACGATCTACGCGAATTACTACGTCCAGAAGCTGAGGCTGTTCGATAAGTTCTGGTTCTACCTCAACGTCAAGGACAGCGTCGACAAGAAGATCCGGACGAAGACGAAAGAGATCTTCCACGCCGACGTCGTCGGCGCCGGCCTCTACTGATCCCCCGTCATACCGGCAAGAGATGCGAGGACGGCCCTGCGGGGCCGTCCTTTTTTTTAGGCCGGAAGCTCTTCCAGGAATGACGAGAGCGAGGCGAGGCCCGTTTCGACGGGGCTGTCCAGCTCGACGGCGAGGACCCGGCGGCCCTTCTCCGCCAGGGCCAGGGCGTCACCGGCGGCCTGGGCCCGGAACAACTCCCCTAGATCCTCCGCCGGCCGCTTGATCCCCGGTACGGCGGGAATGCCCACTTCCGGCAGACCGGCGGCCGTGAGCATCAGGAAGAGCCCCCGGTTCCCGTCGCCCTTGTGGAGCTGCCCGGTCGAATGGAGGTAGCGCGGACCGAATCCGACAGTGACGGGGAAGCGTGTCTTGAAGCGAAGACCTGCGGCCAGCCCCGAGAGGAGCTCCTCGACCCGCGGCGTCCTCGGCAAAAAGGCGAGAATGGCGATGTAGTCCCCCTCGCGGCCCCCGGCCAGGAATCGGGTTAGGCCCTCTTCCGGTCCTTCCGGGCGATCGGGCCGGGCCAACCGGAGTCCGCCGCGGAAGGGCGGGGGAGCCTCTCCGGCGGGGCCGCTCCGGCCGTCCGCGGCGGCCAGGATCTCCCGCGTCTTCTTCTTGGTCGACTCGACGTCGGGCTGGTCGAAGGGGTTGATGCCCAGGATCCGTCCGGCCACGGCCGTGGCGAACTCCCAAAGGAAGAATTGGCCGGCCAGGTCGTGAGGGTCGTCAAGGGCCAAGCGGACAAGGGGGGACCCGGGCCCTTCGGGGGCGCGGGGCCCCGGCATCGGGGCCGTCTCTTCCGAGGGGCCGATCTCGACGAACAGACGGTCCGGGCCGAAAGGTCCGGCCGGCCAGCGCCTGTCCTCGAAGACGGGGACGATGCCCCGGCCGTCCTTCCCGGTGCTTTCGGCGATAAGCTGTTCGATCCAGGCGGCCAGCGGGGTGAGCGGCCGCGGCAGGAGGAAGGTCAGCTTGTCGACGCCCTCGAGCGCGGCCGTTCCCAGGAGCGCGCCCAACAGGGCCCCGGGATTCTCCCTGGCGGCCGGGCGGCGGCAGGCGTCGGCCACGGCCCGGGCCGAGAGGAGCAGGCGTCCGAGGTCGATGCCCTTGAGCGCGGCCGGCAGGAGCCCGAAGGAGGTGAGGGCGGAGAAGCGCCCGCCGACATCCGGCGGGCCGGGCCAGACGCGACGAAAATGAAGCTCCCGGGCCAGGCCCTCGAGCGGCGTCCCCGGATCGGTGACGGCGACGAACCGGCTCCCGGCGTGCCCGCCCCCGAGCGCGGTCCGGGCCCGGTCGTAGAAATAGGCCAGAAGGGCCATGACCTCGGCCGTCGTCCCCGATTTCGACGAGACGACGAAGAGCGTTGTGCGGGGGTCGAACCGCGCCCCGGCCGCGGCCACGGTCCCCGGCTCGGTGGTGTCGAGGACCTCGAGCTCGAGGCCGCCCGGACCCGTCGGGAAGGTGCGGGCGAAGACCTCCGGAGCGAGGCTCGATCCGCCCATCCCCAAAACGACGGCCCTGGTCAGCCCCACGTCCCGGACGGAGGCCGCGAACGCCTCGAGCGCCAGGTAGGATTCGCCGGCCGTCCGGGGGGCGTCGAGCCAGCCGAGGCGGTTGGAGATCTCCCGGTCCTCCGGCTTCCAGACCGTCCCGTCGCGGTCCCAGATGCGGCGGACGACGGCGTCCCGTTCGATGTCCCCGAGGCTGCGCTCGAACGCGGGCGCCAGATCCCCGGCATTGACGATCTCGACGGCGGATTTCGGATTTCTCATGAGCGGGCCTCTTCCGGCGAGAGGATTATACCAGCAGGACGGCGGCCGGATAAAGCCGCTTGATTATTTTCTCCGGATTCCGGAAGATAGGGGCCTTGAACGATCCCATCCCGGTGATTCGGAGGCTCCGCCCATGACCAACGCCGAAACCGCGGCGCCCGTCGGCTTCTTCCATCCGACCCGCCCCATCTACCGCTTCACCAATCTCCTGTTCATCGCATCCCTGACGTTCGGGAGCTATTTCGCCTACGACATCATCGGGGCCATCGCCCCGTCGCTCATCGAAGCGCTCAACGCGAAGCGGGCCACGGTCGGGCTGTTCAACACGATGTACAGCGTCGCTGCCATCCTGGTCCTCCTCTTCGCCGGCGTCCTGATCGACCGGCTGGGGACCCGCAAGGCCAGCATCATCTTCTCCGTCCTGGTCTTCGCCGGCGCGGCCGTCGTCTGGCAGGCCAGGAGCATTCCCCTGATGTTCCTCGGCCGCTTCATCTTCGGGGCCGGCGCCGAGCCGCTGGTCGTCGCCCAGAGCGCCATGCTGGCCCGCTGGTTCAAGAACAAGGAGCTGGCGCTGTCGTTCGGCGTGGCCCTGACCGTCAGCCGCCTCGGCTCCCTCTTCGCCCTCAACAACGGCGAGCTGATCACGACGTATTTCGGCAGCTACCGCAACGCCCTGCTGGCGGCGGTCGCGGCTTGCGCCCTGTCCCTCCTTGGCAACCTTTGTTATCTCGTCATGGACAAGCGCGGCGAGAAAGCCCTCAACCTCCGCGACGAGAGCGCCGGCGACAAGATCGTCTTCAAGGATATCTTGGAGTTCAAACCGACGTTCTGGTACGTGACCTTTCTCTGCCTGACTTTCTACGCGGCCATTTTCCCGTTCCAGAGCCTGTCGACGGACTTCTTCCACACGAAGTGGGGCATCGCCCTGTCGGCGCCGTCGTCGGGCAGCTTCCTGGCCCAGGTCTTCAACAACTTCCTCCACATCGGCAGCACGGCCGGCGGCATCACCAGCATCATCATCTTCGCCTCGATGATCCTGGCCCCCTTCGCCGGCCGGCTCGTCGACCGGGTGGGGAAGAGGACGACGTTCATGGTCGCCGGGGCCCTGCTCCTC
>JAPKZE010000305.1 GCA_026393955.1 Candidatus Aminicenantota bacterium | reverse complement strand
GATCCCGTTGACGGCGCCGTCGACCGCGCCCTCGTCGACGACGATGGCCAGGCGCGAGACACCGCGGGCCAGGCCCGCGGCGCCGTCGACCAGCCCGTCGATGACGCGCCGGTCGAACCAGTCCGCGATCCGGCCGAGGGCGAAGACGCCGCCGACGAAGACCCGGGCGTAGAGCTCGTCGACGAAATACTTCCCGGCGACGATCCGGTGGAGCTCGCGGAATCTCTCCACGAATCGGCGGGCCGGCTCGCCCCGTCCCTTCACGTAGACGGCGTGCGCGGCGTAGATCGCCGCCAGGGCGGCCCCGACCGACAGGACCATGAGCAGAACCTCGGTCCCGGCGCCCAGGTGGACCTCATGGACCCCCGTCGACGTCTCCAGGAAACGGCCGAACCAGGCTCCGCCGCCGAGGAGATGCGGCAGTCCGACGTAGCCGCCGACGATCGCCAGCCCGGCCAGGATCTCGAGCGGGACGAGCATGACCGGCGGGGATTCATGGAGGTGATGCGCCGTCTCTTCGGAATAGCGCGATTCGCCGGAGAAGGTCAGGAAGATCAGGCGGAACATATAGAATGCGGTCATGGCCGCCCCGAGAAGGCCCAGGGCCCAGACCAGGTAATGCCCCGAGGCGAAAGCGGCGGCCAGGATCTCGTCCTTGGAGAAGAAGCCGGAGAGCCCGGGGATGCCGGAGATGGCCAGCGCCCCGACCAGGAAGACGCGGTAGGTCCGGGGGATGCGGGCGCGCAATCCGCCCATCTTCCGCATGTCCTGCTCCCCCGACAGGGCGTGGATGACGCTCCCCGCCGCGAGGAAGAGCAGGCTCTTGAAGAAGGCGTGGGTCATGAGGTGGAAGATCCCGGCAGCGTAGGCCCCGACGCCGAGGCCGATGAACATGTAGCCGATCTGGGAGATGGTCGAGTAGGCCAGGACGCGCTTGATGTCGGTCTGGACGAGGCCCATGGTCGCGGCGTAGACGGCCGTGAAGGCCCCGGTCAGGGCGACCACGGTCAGGGCCGTGACCGAGAAGGAGAACAGGACGTGGAGACGGGCGACCATGTAGACGCCGGCCGTGACCATGGTCGCGGCGTGGATGAGGGCGGAGACCGGGGTCGGGCCCTCCATGGCGTCCGGGAGCCAGGTGTAAAGGGGGATCTGGGCCGACTTGCCCGTGGCCCCGAGGAAGAGGAGCAGGGCCGCGGCCGTGGCCGTCCCCTTGGCCAGGGCGCCCGCCTCGACGGCGGCCGCGATCGCGGCGATGTCGACCGTGCCCAGGGCGTAGACGAGAAGCCCCGTGCCGAGGAGGAAGCCGAAGTCGCCGACCCGGTTGGTGATGAACGCTTTCTTGCCCGCGTTCGCGGCCGAGTCCTTCGTGAACCAGAAGCCGATGAGGAGGTAGGAGCAGAGGCCCACGCCCTCCCAGCCGATGAACATGACGCCCAGGTTGGCCCCGAGCACCAGGATGAGCATGGCGAAAGTGAAGAGGTTGAGGTAGGCGAAGAACCGGGCGTAGCTCCTGTCGCGGGCCATGTAGCCCAGCGAATAGATGTGGATGAGCAGCCCCACGCCCGTGACGACGAGCGTCATCACCGCGGCCAGAGAGTCGTAGCGGAAGGCCATGTCGAAGCGGAGCGCGGCCAGCCCCCCCGAAGAGGTCCGGACCAGGCTGGCCGGGACCCAGGTGAAGAGCGTCCTGACGGCGGTAGGTTCGGCCGCGCGGAGAAGCTGGGCGAAGGCGGCCGCGGCGGCGGCGAAGCTGAGGCCGGCCGCTCCGACGGCCGTCGCCCCGACGGCCCGCCGCGAGAACCAGCGGATGCCGGCGAGCCCGTTCACGGCCGCGCCGAGGAGCGTGAAGAGCGGGATCAGGACGAACATCGGCTATCCTTTGAGCTCGTCGAGGGCGTCGACGTCGCAGCTCTTCTTCTGGCGGAAATAGGCCAGGACCAGGGCGAACCCGACGGCCGCTTCGGACACGGCCATGATGATGACGAACAGGGCGAAGATGGAGCCGCGCGGCGAATCGAGGCGACGGCCGAAGCCGACCAGGATGACGTTGGCCCCGTTGAGGAGCAGCTCGAGCGACATCAGCATGACGACGAGGTTCTTGCGGACGACGACGCCGACGAAGCCGATGGCGAAGAGCAGCAGGCCGAGGACGACGACGGCTTCAGTCGGGATCATGGACGAGCTTCCTCCGGGCGACGATGATGGCCCCGACGAGCACGGCCAGGAGCAGGACCGAGGCCAGCTCGAAGGGGAAGAGATAGGAGCCGAAGAGCGTCTCGGCCACCGCCTGGAAGCCCTGGCCCTCGCCGGTCGCGCCGGCCGCGGGGAACCCCCCGGAGAGGAGCAGATAGGCGACCTGAACGCCCGTGGCCACGGGCACGGCCACGAG
>JAPKZE010000143.1 GCA_026393955.1 Candidatus Aminicenantota bacterium | reverse complement strand
GTCTGCATGCACCAGTTGGACTGCAGGCCGGCCCAGGTGATGACGACGTCGGCCTTTTTCTGGAGCATGTCGCTGATGATGAACTCGAGCTTGCGCGACTTGTTGCCTCCGAAAGCCAGGCCCGTTAGGTCGTCGCGCTTGATATAGATCTCCGGACCGCCGAGCCGCGCCGACAGGCGCTCGAGCTTGCGCAGCGGCGTCGGACGGTGGATGATGTCCACGTGGGGGAAGCGGTCGGTGCGCTCGAGGACGTCCGGGATCTTGTAAGGCATAGGGGAACCTCCCGAGGACTAGATTAACAGATTGGGCCGGCGAAAAAAAGCGGCAACCGTGCCGCGGTGTCCGGCGAGGAAGAGGAGCGTCCAGGACCGCCGTCCGTCGGACGGAGCGGTCCCGGACGCCCTGGCGTTTCTCAGTAGCGAGGGTCTTTGAGGACCGTACCCGTGGCCGATTGGGACTTGCCGTCGACCGTCAGGACGATCCGGTAGTCTCCCGGCTGGACCGGGAAGGACGTCGGATCCCCCTGGCCTCGGGGCCGCCGGGCGGCTTCCTGCGTGGCCTTGGCTTCCTCCGGGGTGCGTTCGCGCCGTCCGGTCATGTTCCACTGGACGGTGTTGAAGCCCACGTTGGAGGCGCCGGGGATCTCCTGGAGGAGCAGGCTGCCGGCGAAGATCTGGACTTTGACGCCCTCCTTGGGTTTGGACTTCAGGAGATAGCAGACGGCCAAGCCGGCCGGCTCGCTCTTCCCGGCGAAGTTCGAGCTGCCCGTTTCCCGCCGGTCCTGGCCGACCCAGCGGACCTTGGGTTCGACGGCGAAGAGGTGGAAGTCCTTGGCCAGGACCTCGGCCGTGAGCTCCTGGAGCGGCTTGATGTCGACGATGTAGGCGCCCCGGCCGTGGGTGGCGATGATGAGGTCGGACTCGCGCGGCTGGATCTTGAGATCGTGGACCGGCTGGGTGGGCATGTCGCCTTTCATCTTGTGCCAGGCCAGGCCGCCGTCGAACGAGACGTAAACGCCGAAATCGGTTCCGGCAAACAGGAGCTTGGGATTCTTGGGATCCTCGCGGACGACGTTGACCGGACCCTCGGCCAGTCCTGCCGCGAGCGAAGTCCAGGTGGCGCCGTAATCGGCCGTCTTATAAAGGAATGGCCGGAAGTCGTCGTTCCGGAGACCGGTGTAGGAAACGTAGGCCGTGCCGGGGTCCGAGGGCGAGGCCGCGACCCGGCTGACCCAGTAGCCCGGCTGGCCGGGGATCTTGTCGTTGAGCTTGGTCCAGTTCTTGCCGTTGTCGCGGGTGAGCCAGACGTTCCCGTCGTCCGTGCCGGCCCAGAGCAGGCCGGGCAGGAGCGGCGATTCGTCGAAGGTCGTGATGGTGCCGTACTGGATGTTGCCGTCGCCGCCCTTGCCCTCGACCGGAAGCTTGGCCGGGTCGTTGGTCGAGAGGTCGGGGCTGATCTCGGTCCAGGTCTCGCCGCCGTTGGCCGACAGGACGACGATGTTGCCGCAGTGATAGATGACGTCGTTGGCGTGGGCCGAGACGAGAATGGGCGAGCACCAGTTCCACCGCGTCTCGGGCTTGACCTGCTGGTAGGCGATGGACTTGGACTCGCCGGTGACGAGGTCGATGCGGGTCAGCGGGCCGAACTGGGACTCGTTGTAGAGGGTGCGATTGGTGGCGCGGTCGAAGACGTTGTACATCCCGTCACCGCCGCCCATGTTGAACCAGTCCTCGAGCCGGATGGGCGGGCCGCCGGCGCTCCGTCCGTAGCCCCCTCCCCCGCCGACCTTGGTGCTCGGACCCATGAGATTGCCGTTGTCCTGGAGCCCGCCGGCGACCCGGTAGGGATAGGACATGTCGTAGTCGATGGCGTAGAACTGGGCCAGGGGCAGGAAGTCGGGGTGGTACCAGCTCTTGCCGCCGTCCCAGGTCACGCCCAGGCCGTGGTCGTAGCCGAGGAGCATGTGGCCGCTGTCTCTGGGGTCGATCCACAGGGCGTGGTTGTCGCCCCCGAAATTGAACGGCGACTTCCAGGTTTTGCCGCCGTCCCGGCTGGCCAGCACGCCGACGCTGAGGATGTAGACCGCGTTCGAGTCGTTCGGGTCGACGATGATCTGGCCGTAGTAATAGCCGGGATAGCCTCCGACGGATTGCTTGTCCGGGCTGACCTTGGCCCAGGTGGCGCCGCCGTCGTCGGATCGGTAAACTTCGCCGTCGATCATGCCGGAGCTGGACTTGCCGGCCAGGATCTCCTGCCAGCGGTCCTCCGCCGGCATTCCCGGCTTGTTGGCGTTCTCGACGACCGCGTAGACGATCTTCGGATCCTTGGGCGCAACGGCCAGGCCGATCCGCCCGAGGATGCCCGAGGGGAGGCCGGCGGTCAGCTTGGTCCAGGTCTTGCCGCCGTCGACCGTCTTGTGGATGCCCGAGCCCGGCCCGCCCAGGCCGAAGGTCCAGGGCCGGCGGAACCGGTCGTAGGCCGCGGCATAGAGCGTGTCCGGCGAAGCGGGGTCCATGGCCAGGTCGACGACGCCGACGGTCCGGCCGTCGACGGCGATATCCAGGACCTTGGCCCACGTCCGGCCTCCGTCCGAGGTCTTGAAGACGCCGCGCTCGGGATTGTCCGAATAGAGGTGGCCCAGCGCGGCCACGTAGACGACGTTCGGGTCCGCGGGATGGACGACGACACGCCCGATGTGATGAGACTCCTTGAGTCCCATGTTCTGCCAGGTCTTGCCGCCGTCGACGGACTTGTAGATCCCGTCGCCCCAATAGGTCGAACGGGAATTGTTGGCCTCGCCCGAACCCAGCCAGAGGGTGTCGGGAGCGGACGGGGCCACGGCGATGTCGCCGATCGAGAAGACCTTCTCCTTGTCGAAGAGAGGCTCGAAGGTCTGTCCGTTGTTCTCCGTCTTCCAGAGCCCGCCCGACGCGGACGCGGCATAGAAGGTGTTCGGCCGCCCGGGCGGAACGGCGAAGTCGACGAACCGGCCGCTCTGCTGGGTCGGACCGATGGCCCGGAAATTGAGACCGCTCAGGACGGCCGCGGGCTCGAGCGCCGGGGCCGACGACGCGGTTTTCTTGGCGGTCTTGGATTGGGCCGGTAGGCCGGCCGGGAAGGCCGCGAGCAGGACGGCCAGTCCCAGGAACAGGATCGGGAGCTTGCGGATCATGGGCAATCCTCCTTGTCCAGATCAGCGTTCGGTCTGGCGATAGATGACTTGCCGGGCCGCGAGGTCGTCCATGACCGCGCGGAAGACGGCTTCGTCGGCCCCGAGGAATTCCGGCGGCATGACGCCTTTGCGGCGGAACCGGCCGGCCAGGACCAGGCGGGCCACGGCGGTCGCGGGGAAGCCGGTGGTCCGGGCCATGGACGAGAAGCCCGTCGCCCGGTCGCGGCGGTCGAACAGGTCGTACTGGATGCGCTTCGGCCGGCCGCCGGCCGTGCCCTCGACCAAGACGCGCATGACCGTGAATTCGTCGTCCTCCTCGCGGAGGAGCCACTGCTTGAACAGGACGGCCGAGGTGGCGTCGAGCGGCCGCACCCGACCGCCCCGGACCTCGATCTCCTCCGTGCCGAAGAAACCGCTGTCGCGCAGGGCCCGCATGAGCTCGACGTGGCCCTGGTAGCGAAGGGTCTTCTCGATCATGTTGGGGACCTTCATGGTCTTGACCAGGGATCGGAGGCCGTCGGAGTTGAAGGCCTCGAGCGTACCGATCTCGGGGAAATCCATTTTCTCGACGTCGGAGAGCGCCGGCCGGACGACGAGGTGCCCGTTCTCGACGTAGCGGGCCGGACGGATGTATTCCTCGATGACATCGGCGGGAGAAAAGGGGGCCTTGTACTCGAACGGGAACTCCCGCCGGAACGGCAGGCCGCCGACGTAACAGGCGAAGCGCTCGACCGTCATGCGGGCGGCATGGTAGCCCAGGATCATGTTGGTCATGCCCGGAGCGACCCCGCAATCGACGACGGCGGTGACGCCGGCGGTCCGGGCCGCCTCGTCGAGGGCCAGGGAATCCTCGGGAAAGAACGAGATGTCGACGATGTCCCGGCCGGCCGCGATGACTTCGCGCAGGGTGGCGAAGCCCATCGATCCGGGCACGGAGCCGACGACGAGGTCGCAGTCCCGGATGATATCGCGGAGCGCGGCCGGCGACGACAGGTCGGCCCGGACCGTCCGGACCGCTGTGCCTTCGAGCCTGGTCAAGTTGTCCCGGCGGACGTCAACGGCCGTGACCTCGAAATCCGCGGCCAGATCCAGGGCCATGACGCGGCCGACCATCCCCGAACCCAGTACGACGATCTTCTTCATGGTATCTCCTCACAAGGGCGATTGGGCCGGAAGAGAAGTTATAACCCAGGTCGGGCGGAGTTTCAACCTAATAGCGGCCGTGCCGCTCCGCGACCTCGGCCAGCGCGGCCACGTTCTCCCGGGAGGTCCGGGGCGCGATGGAACAGGCCGTGCTGAGGATAAAGCGCCCGCCGGGCCGGCCGATCTCGACCCGCCGCTCCGCGTCGGCCTCGACCGAGACCCGGTCGCCGGCGAGCAGGACGTGGACGGGATCGATGTTGCCCTTGATGAAGAGACGGCTCCCGACACGCTCTTTGGCCTCGGCCAGGTCCACGCGGCCGAGGGGCGGAGGGTCGAGGCATTCGATCCCGGATGCCCCCGTTGCGGCCATGAGCTCGAGCCGGTCATGGATGTCCCCGCAGGTGTGGATGTAGGCCCGGACGTTCCGGGCCTCGAGGGCCCGGACGATGCGGCGTTCGTACGGCTCGACGAAGGTCCGGTAGAACGCCGCCGATAGGAAACCCGAGCCGGCGTACGGCGAGGAGATCTTGACCGCATCCACCCCCGCCGCCGCCAGCCCCTCGGCGACGACGACGATCCCCGCCGTGAAGCGCTCGAGGACGGCCGCGGCCCGGCCGGGATCATCCACGAAGCCGAGCATGGTCTGCTCAAAGCCGAACAGATCGAGCACATAGTCGAGGGGCGAGGTCACTTCCCCATGGACCGAGAATTCGCCGCCGGCCTGCGCGACGACCCGCTCGACGGCGTCGAAGAGGTGCTCCGGGTCCAGACGGAAGCGGAGCCCCTGGGACACGGGGATGTAGGCGATCCGCGGCGGGAGAGAGGCGGGTTCGAAGCGCTCGAACGAGGGCCGGACGGGGGGCGACGACGGGCGAACCATGGGCAGGTCGTCCGGCGGAAAGAGGGTTTCGTCGCCGTCCTTCCAGCGGATTCGCTCCCCTTCCGGCCCGCGCGAGACCGCGGCGATCCGGCTCTCCCAGTCGGGCTCGTGGCCATGAAGGCTGACGAGGATCCCGTCGAAGCGGTAGAGGGCCCGGAGCGCGAGCAAGCCGTCGATGAAATCTCCGGCCTCATGCCAGAAGCGCAGCGGCGGGATGCCCGTCTGCAGGAGCATGTGACCGATGCTCATCTGGCACATGACCGGCACCCGGTCGGGAAGGCCGCCCGACATGGCCGCGGCCAGGCGTTCTTTGGACGTCATCCTCGGCCTCCCGCCCGGCAGGATAGTCCCGTCATCGCCGCCGGTCAAGGCGCCGTTTACTTTTAGACAGCCGGACGTTATGATACGGGCGAGGACGCACCACCGGATATGACCAGGCTCAGGACCCCGTTCATCGCTGTCCTGCTCGGTCTCTGTGTTCTCGGTCCGGCCGCCGCGGCCGATGAGCCGGCCGGGGCGAAGGACGCCTACAAGTCCAAGATCATGGGCCTGCCCTTCGTTTATTATTCTCCGGAGACCAAGCTCGCGTTCGGGGTCGGCGGTGTCTATAACTTCCGGGCCGGGCGGCACAAGGAAGCGACCCGCACCTCGAGCGTCTGGGCCTTTGCCACCTACACCCTGGCCAAGCAGTACAGCTTCCTGCTCAAACCCGAGATCTATCTCAAGAACAACAGCCTCAGCCTGAGCGGGAGCCTGAGGTACGAGCGGTCTCCGCAGTTCTTCTACGGCATCGGGAACGACGCGCCGGCGACCGCCAAGGAAGCCTACACCCCCCGGACCTTCGCTTTTCAGTTCGGGGTCAAGCGCCGGGTGGTGGGGGGGCTCTTCGGCGGCCTGTCCTTCGAGTTCGAGGACGTGACCATGGAGAAGATCGAGCCGGGCGGTCTTCTCGCGAGCGGCGAATACACCGGGAGCAACGGGGGGATGCTGGCCGGTTTCGGGGCCAGCCTGGATTGGGACACGCGGGACGCGGTCCTCTTCACCCGCCGGGGCACCTTCATCCAGCTTCTCGGCGACGCTTACGGCGCCCTGGCGGGGAGCGACTTCTCCTTCAGCCGCTTCAAGTTGGACGCCCGAAAGTACATCTCGACCGGCAAGGACAAGGTCTTGGTCCTGCAGGCCTTTTTCCTGTCGACCTTCGGCGACGTCCCCTTC
>JAPKZE010000126.1 GCA_026393955.1 Candidatus Aminicenantota bacterium | reverse complement strand
CTTCCGGATCTACCACATCGACCTGTACCGGCTCGAGCGTCCGGCCGAGATCGCCGACCTCGGCTGGGAGGACATGCTCGGCCAAGGGATCGTCATCGTGGAGTGGGCCGAGAAGCTGCCTTTTCCGGTCAAGGGGATCCGCGTCCGGATCGAGCCGGCCGGCGACGATTCGCGCCTTATCACGATTGATTAGGGACAGTCCCGCGCACTTCGCAGGCTCAGCGCGAGGACAGTCCCTTGAAGGCGGCCAGCAGCTCCTCGGCGGCCCGGCGGACGTCGGGGGCGCCCAGAATGGCCGAGATGACGGCGATGCCGTCCGCGCCCGCTAGGGCCATCTCGGAGGCGTTCGCGGCCGTGATACCCCCGATAGCCACGACCGGCAGGCCGGTGGCCCGCTTGATGCGGCCGACGCCGTCCGGGCCGAGGACGGCCAGCGCCATTTCCTTCGTCGATGTCGCGTAGGCCGGGCCGGCTCCCACGTAATCCGCGCCATCCATTTCGGCCCGTCGGGCCTCGTCGGCCGTGTTGACGGAGACCCCGATCGTCGCTCCTGGACCCAAAAGACGCCTGGCGAAAGTGACCGGCATGTNNNCTGCCCGAGATGGACCCCTGCCGCGCCGCACGATTTGGCCACGTCCGGATGATCATTGACGATCAGGGGAACGCCCTTGAGGCCGAGGCGTCGGGCGATCCCGGCGGCAAGGGCGATGACGGCCGGCTTGTCCAGGCTCTTGGCCCGGAGCTGGACGACGGTCACGCCGCCGTCGACGGCCGCGTCGACAAGGCCGGCCAGGTCGCGGCCGGCCGCGTAATCGGCATCGGCGACGAGATAGAGGGAATAATCGATGGACATCCCTTTCAGTATACGCTCCTTTTTGATAAAGTAGGGCCCGCCATGAGCATCGACCTCAAATCATTCATCGTCGACGTTCCCGACTTCCCCAAGCCGGGCATCATCTTCAAGGACATCACGCCCGTCGTCCAGAGCTCCCTGGCCTTCAACGCGGCCATCGACGAGCTCGCGGCTTGGGCGGCGATGCGGAATCCGGAGATCATCGCCGGGATCGAATCCCGCGGCTTCCTCTTCGCCGCGGCCCTGGCCCGGGACCTCCGGCTCGGCCTGGCCGTCATCCGGAAAAAGGGCAAGCTGCCGCGCAAGTGCGCGACCGTCGTGGCGCCGAACGAATACGCCGTCGAGCACTTCGAGATGCATGAGGACGCCGTGGCCCGCGGGCAGCGCGTCCTCATCATCGACGACCTCATCGCCACCGGCTCGTCCTCGATCAGCGCCATCAACCTCGTCCAGCTGCTCAAGGGCGAAGTCGTCGGCTTCGGAGCCGTCGTCGAGCTGTCGTTCCTGAAGGGCGTCGAAGCCATTCACAAGGCCCATCCGGACGTCGCGGTCCGTGCCCTCGTCCGCTACTGAGGTCCGGCGGCCGCCGCGCGGGAAGGGGGCAGGGGAGAGGCATGAGAGAACGGAGACCGCGATGAGAACTAAAGCCGCGCTTACGGCCTTCCTGCTGGCGATCGGTGCCCCGGGCTGTGCCCGGATGCCGCCGCCGTCCACGGCCCCCCGCCTGGCCGCTCCCGACGGCGGCTGGGTCGCCCGGACCCTCAAGAAGATGACGGTCGAGGAGAAGATCGGCCAGATGATCGCCTGCCGGTTCACGGCCGAGTTCCGCAACGCCGACAGCCCCGCCCTTCGCGAGATCGAGTCGCTCGTCGTCGACTCCAAGATCGGCG
>JAPKZE010000437.1 GCA_026393955.1 Candidatus Aminicenantota bacterium | reverse complement strand
AAGCCGGTCGCCGAGCGCGGTGATCGCGACCGCCCTGTCCACGAACTCCTTCTCTTCCTCGGGCGTGCGGGCGTCGAAGTTGGCCATGAAGTGGAGGTAGTCCGTCCCCTTCATGTTCTTGTAGGCGCCTGCCTCGTCAGGAAGGTAGCTGCTCTTTTCCCGGACGACATCGGGTTCCTTGCGGTGGTCGCGGTCGAGGCAGCGGATCTCGCCTTCGGTGGCGGTCAGGAGAGTGGCGACGATGCGGAGGGTCGTCGTCTTGCCGGCCCCGTTCGGGCCGATCAGGGCGAAGACCTCGCCGGCCCGGACATCGAAATCGATGCCGGCCAGGGCGTTCTGGGTGCCGTAGGATTTTTTCAATCCCCGGACAGTCAGGACATTGGGCATGTGTGACTCCCTAAGGAAAAGCAAAAATATCGGGCCTTATTCTAGTGGATACGAGGAGGGAAGTAAACGGTTCAGCCCGGGGCCGGGGGAAGGGACTGACACTCTTGAAAAGGGGACATGTACCTGGGATATGTGTCCCCCGAGTTCCTGCCTATTCCAGGTTTACATCTTCCCTGTAGTCGACCGATACCTGCGCCCTGGACCCCGGCCGGGGCTTGAGCAGGGCGATGACCCGGAGGAAAGTCTTGTTCTTCTTCTTCCAGGTCTTGTCGAGGTTCCGGGCGTAGTGGGCGATGGCTACGCCGATCCACTGCCCGGCCAGGATCTTGCGGGCCTCCTGCTTCAGCGAGTAGAACTTGCGGTGGGCGAAGCTCTGGGCCTTCTGGAGGTCGGGGAGCGAGAAGCGGGCCGGCTGGAAGACGGCGTGGTGGGCGTCGTAGAGGGCCCAGTCGTGGAAGCGCAGGCGCTTCTCGGCCTTCATCTGGTCGTAGAAGGCCGAGCCGGGCAGGGGCGTCAGGATGAGGAATTGGGTCGAGGTCAGGCGGGCCCGCTTGGCCCAGCGGACCGTCTTGCGGATCGTCTTCCAGTCGTCCTGGTCGAAGCCGAGCACGAACATGCCGTGGATGTTGATGCGATGGCGGCGGAAGACCTTGACGGCGTTGGAGATCTCGGCGACGGTCTGCTTCTTCTTCATGTCCTCGAGCGCCTCGGGGTTGACCGACTCGAAGCCGATATAGACGGTGTGGCAGCCGGCCCGCTTCATCAGCCGGACGAGATCGGGATCGCGGGTGACGTCGGCCCGGACCTGGGTCGTCCACTTGAGCTTGAGGCCCTCGCGGATCATGGCCTCGCAGAGCTCGCGGGTCCGCTTCGGGTCCGCGGCGAAGTTGTCGTCGTAGAAGAAGATGAGGGACTTGGCCCCGTCGTAGCGGCGCAGCTCCTCGATGATGTTCTCCGTCGAGCGGAAGCGGTACTTGCGCCCGAACATGCCGGTCACCGAGCAGAAGGAGCAGTCGAAGGGACAGCCGCGCGACGTCAGGACGGGGATCGACGACATGTGCTTGAGGCCCTTGGCCTCGGGCCGCAGGAGCGAGAGGTCGGGGAAGGGGATGAGGTCGAGGTCGGCCGCCCGGGGCGCCATGGGATTGTGGACGACCGTCCCGGTCTCGTCCTTGAACGAGAGGTTGGGGACGTCGGCGTAGCCGATCCCCTTTTCCCGGGCGTCGATGAAGGCGGTCAGCGCCGCCTCGCCCTCGCCCCGGACGACGAAGTCGGCGTGCTCCAGGGCTTCTTCGGTCAGGTAGGTCACGTGGGGCCCGCCCATGAGGACCTGGATGCCCATGGCCCGGACCCGGTCGGCGATGGCGTAGGCCCGCGGCGCCGTCGAGGTGATGGTCGAGATGCCGACGAGGTCGGCCGTGGCGATGATGTTGAAATCGACCTTGCGGAAGTCCTCGACGAAAAGCTCGACCTCCCAGCCGCGCTTCTTCATCATCGTCCCGAGGATGAGCGTCCCCAGCCGCGGCAGCGGGAACTGGGAGAAGATGTGGAGGCCCGGGGCCTTCGGCTCGATGAAGACGATCTTAGCCATCGCTCGGCTCCTTGGCCGCCTTGGCCCGCTTCCTGTTCTTGGCCTGGAGGGCCAGGATGTCCTTCTTCTTTTTCTTGAGCAGGTCCTGCCAGCGCTCGATGCCTTCCTCGAGGAGCTTCATCTTGTCGAAGAGCGCCTGGATGGCCGCGTGCATGGCCGCGAGCCGTTTTTCGACCTCGGCTTCCGGGAACGCGTCCGGATCGGCCTCGATGGCGATGAAGGTTCGGACCTCGTCCGAGACGGCCTTGATCTCCTCGAGGGTGTAGCCGAAAAGCTGGAGGTCGCGGATGAGCTGGCAGAGGAACACATAGGCTTCCGGGTAGAGCCGGAAGCCGCCTTCCGTCCGCATGTCGGGCTCGATAATGCCCTTGTCCTCCCAGTGCTTGATCGTCCACGGGCTGACGCCGGAGCGCTCGGCCAGGTTGCCGACGGTCAGGAAGCGGTCCTTGTCCGGCGACTTCTTGCGGCCGCGGCCGTCGCGGGGCAGGCCGACTTTCTTGACGATCTTGAGGATCTCCTCGGTGCCGTAGCCGAGGTCGGCCAGCCTCTTGATATGGGCCACGCGGTCGAGCCCGCCCGCGGCGAACAGCGGGGCCTTTCGGTCGGTGAAGCCGGCCGGCTTGAGGAGCTTGACCTTGGTCCATTCGGCCAGGCTTTCCGCCGTGACGCCGGATTCGCGGGCCAGGTCTTCGAGGGACAGGACGTCTTTGCTCATAGTGTACCTATGCGTTCATATTAACATGAATTAAAGATTAACATGTACGTATACGAATATATTAAATTAAAAAGGACCTGTCAAGCACAATTTTTCGTGGATATAATCAAGATCGGGCGGAATGCGGCCGGTAGGTCTTTTTTGAAATTCGTCTCGGTCTCGACGGTGAAGAATTTGTGGCCCTTATAGACGATGCTCGTCCGGGCCCGGACGAAGAGCTTGCCTTCCCCGTCGCGGTAGGCCTCTTCCGTTAGATCTGCGCTCGGGAAGCGGAGCCCGTTCTTCTCGACGCCGAACTCGGATACCGAGCGGACCTCCGGAACGGCCTTGAAGCCCTCAGCCCGGGCCAGGATCGCCTCGTAGTGGCCGAAGGTCGTCGGGTCCCACTCGATGCGCAGGACGCTCGAATCGGCGGCGCAGAGCCAGAGCTTCGCCCCCAGATAGCGGATGACCTCCGTCAATCTCGGTGCGACCTCGAGGATCCACGTCTCCGTCCCGTCGATCGTCTCGCGGCCCAGGAGGCGATAGGAATAATATTCCGAGAAGCGGTCGTCGAGGAGTTGGACCGGCGCCAGCAGGATATCCGAGTAATTGAAGGCCCTGTTCCCGGGAACAGGCGTGTCGGCGGAGGCCTTCTTGCCATCCTTCTCGAGCAGGGTGCGCGTTTCCTCGACCTTGCCGCTCTTCCGGACGAACTGGTAATCGTAGAGAAGGGCGTGTGCGGTCTTTTCCCCGGCGCGCGGGTTGAAGGAAAAAGGGCGGCTCGAACTCATATGACCAGCAAAGCCGCCGCCCCCCGATACGCCGCTCCCTTGTGTCGAGAGGTCCGGCGCGTGCTGCACGGGCGCTTCCCGGCTTTCGCGGCTCAGGTCGACGAGCTCCGAGACTTCTTCCACGCAGATGAAATCGAGGGCGGCCCGCTCGAGGCGCCGGCAGTACTCCCTGGCGGACTTCAGGACGAGGGCGAGCTGGAAAGGATCTTGAGCGGACGCTGGCGCTTCCTGGCCGTAGACGACCCCCCCCAGCAGGCAGGAGAGAAGAACGCCGAGGATCAAATTGCGCTTGATCATGCCGGCCCCTCAATAATCATAGCACTAATCGTGCCAAAAGGCCCGCCTGAAGACGAGGCCTTTTTAGGGCGGGAATGTCCCTATTCGAGGACCAGAACCGGGATTTAGGGACATTTTGATGTGCTGTTGGCGGCGCGAGACCGGAGGCCGCCTTGACCCGGCCCGCCGTCTTCTGTAAAGTGTGGCGCAATCAGAGAAAAATGAAGAAGACGGAAGAGCTCGTTTTCGATTACCTGGTCGTCGGGTCGGGCTTCGGCGGCAGCGTCGCGGCCATGCGGCTGGCCCAGAAGGGCTACACGGTCGGAATCGTGGAGGCGGGCATACGCTGGCACGCCGACGAGTTCCCACGCCGCAACTGGAACCTGCGCAAGTTCCTCTGGCTGCCTTCCCTCGGCCTTTACGGCATCTGGCGCCTGCGACTTCTCAACGGGGTCTTCATCCTGGCCGGCTCCGGCGTCGGCGGAGGAAGCCTCAACTACGCCAATACGCTCTATGTCCCTCCGGACGTCTTCTTCGATCGGCCAAGCGTCCGCCGGCTCGGCGGCAAGTCCGAGCTCCTTCCTTATTACGACCTGGCCGGCCGCATGCTCGGCAAGACCCCCAATCCGGTCGAAACGGCCCAGGACGTGAGCCGCTCGGGCCCGACGGGAGCGAAGGATATCGCGTCCGGACGCGGAAGACGACAGGCCTCCTGCGCGGCCGGCGCGGCCTGACCTTCCGGACCAAGGGCCTGGTCCTTGCCGCCGGGGCCCTGGGGACCAACACGCTGCTCCTGGACATGAAGCGCAAGGGCCGCTTGCCCCATCTCTCCGAACACCTCGGACGCTATACCCGGACGAACAGCGAAACGTTGCTCGGCGTGAGGTCCCTCTCGGCAGAGGCCGATTTCACCCGGGGCGTGGCTATCACCTCGAGCGTCCATCCCGACGCGGATACGCACGTCGAACCCGTCCGCTTCGGCCGGGGGCACGACGCGATGTCCGCCCTCGTCGCCGCCATGACGGACGGAGGGAAGAGGACGCCGCGGGTGCTCCGCTGGCTGGGAAACGAGATGAGACACCCGATCCGTCACCTGAAGCTTCATAATCCCTCCGGCTGGGCCCGGGAGAACGTCATCCTCCTGGTCATGCAAACCCTGGACAACTTCTTCCACTTGAAGCGCAGCCGTCCCTGGTTCTTTCCTTTCGCAGCCTTTCTCTCGACCAAGCGCGGCCCGGACCGCTGGCATCCCACCTGGCTTCCGGTCGGGAACGATTTCGGCCGGCGACTGGCCAAACGGATGGACGGCGTCGCCGCCAACGTCATCACCGAGGTCACGGTGAACGCTCCCATCACGGCCCATATCCTGGGCGGCTGCTCGTTCGGTCCGACGC
>JAPKZE010000417.1 GCA_026393955.1 Candidatus Aminicenantota bacterium | reverse complement strand
ATGAAGAACGCGGCCTTCATCCTCACGGCCGGCATCATCTTTTAAAGGCTCCAGCCCGGGCGGTACGGTCGGCGGATGAGCGCCTCGGCCTCCGGGGCGTTGGTCACGCGCAGGTTCACCGGGTCCCAGGCGATCCGGGTGTCCAGGCGCTTGGCCACGTTCCCGAGCAGGCAGATCTCCGTCAGCGGTCCCGAGTATTCGAAAGCGGCGCCGGCCTTCCGGCCCGCCTTCGAGGCCCGGGCCCAGTCCTGTTCGTGCGAGCCCTCGACGCGGGGGATCGACTTCTCCGGGCGCTCCGCAGCCTGCATGAGCTTTTCGGGGACGATGCGCGGGCCGTCGCCGTAGACGCCGCACATGATCGCGCCCTTGGCGCCTTTGAAGACGAGCCCCCCTTCGGCGGGCATCTTCCGGCCCTCCTCGAGCTCTTCGGGTCGCGGCGGCCGCGTCCCTTCGTACCAGGTGAGCTTCACGGGCGGCCTCGCGCTGCGGGCCGGGAATCGGTACGTGACGATGGCCGACAGGGGATGGGTCTCGGCATTGAGCCCGCAGCTCGTGGCCTCGACCGTCTCCGGCGCGTCGAGATCCAGGGCCCAGACCGCCGCGTCGAGCGTGTGCGCCCCTCGGTCGCCCATCATGCCCACGCCGAAATCCCACCAGCAGCGCCAGACCATCGGGTGATAGGCCGGGTGATACGGGCGGAAGGGCGCCGGGCCGATCCAGAGGTCCCAGTCGAGCCCGGCCGGGACAGCCGGCGTATCCGCCGGCCGCTCGCCCCACTTCGAGCTCCAGTAGGCGTGGCCCCACGGGTAATAGGACAAGTCGCACCAGCCGTCGACCTCGCGGACCTCGCCGATGAGGCCGGCCCGGAGCCACTCGACGACGAGGCGGATGCCCTCGCCGGAGTGCCCCTGGATGCCCATCTGGGTCGTCACTTTGGATGTTCTGGCCGCATCGGCGAGCTGCCGCGCCTCCCAAACACCGTGCGTGAGCGGCTTCTGGGTATAGACGTGCTTGCCCGCCCGCAGCGCGGCCATCGTGATGACAGCGTGGGTGTGGTCCGGCGTCGCGATGACGACGGCGTCGATGTCCTTCCGCTTCTCCAGCATGATCCGGTAGTCCGTGAAAACCTCGGCCGCGGGGTAGCGCTTGATCGTCCCGGATGCGTAGCTCAGGTCCGTGTCGCAGAGGGCGGCGATGTTCTCGGATTCGAGCTCGCGGAGGTTGGCCGCGCCCATCCCGCCGATCCCGATCCCGGCGATCGCGAGCTTGTCGCTCGGCGGGGTCTGGCCCCGGCCGAGGACGCGCCGGGGGACGATGGTGAGAAGCGAAGCCGCCGCGCTCGACTCGAGAAAGCGCCGCCGCGTTATTTTTTCCATGAGGCTCACCTCCGTAACGGGATCCGCCCTAGCGACGGCGGGCGGGCTTCAGCGTCCAGAGCTGGAGCTTCGTGAATTCGACGATGCGGGACATGTCGAGGTCCGGCTTGTGCACCGGCCAGGTCTTGTAGCCCTCGATCTCGGCGACGATCTTCCGTTCGTTCGTCTTGGGATACGGCTCAAAGGCGGGGACATCGTAGGCAGGCCGGGGCCGGCCGGCGGCGAGGTCGAGATAGACGGCGCCGAAGAGGGCGAATAACGAGCCTGTCCCGATGCGCGCGTTTCCGATCTGCAGCGTCGCCGGGAGGGCCCCGTTGCGCATAATAGATTGCTCGGTCTGGCGCGCGAGTCCGTACACGTCTTCGATCTTCAGGCGGGCGACTTTCGGACTCGTCGGCGGCATCTCCGTCGGGCCGAGCGGATGGATCACTTCCAGGCCCTCCGGAAGCGTCCCGTTCTTCTGAAATCCGAGGATCGCCCGGGCCAGGCCGGCCAGGGCCTCGGCCGGAGAAAGATCGTCGCTCGGAACGAGGGCCCTGAGCGCCAGAGTCTTTTGCGCGATCTCCCGCAACTCGGCGCGGGTCACGGCTTCCTTCTGGCCCCCGTAGACGTTCATCAGCGCGCGGTAGGTCGTGATCTCGATGTCGTCGCGGCCCTTGAGCCAGCGCATCATGCGGCGGAAATTCTTCTGCGCCGTGGCCATCGTCTCCTGCGGCCGGAGACGCGGGACGCGCCAGGCCTCCGGGGGCGTGTTCTTCCCTCCGTAGAAGTTCAGGTCCCAGAATTCCTCGGCCCGGATCTTGGTCGGATGCCCGGCGAAGAGGGCCAGGACCTGCGACTTCGCGATCGCGTCCGGCAGCTCGGTCTTGAGCTTGTCGAAGACCGGCTCGAACAGGTCGTCCCGGTAGTAAGCGTCGTCGAACCCGGCGTACTGGGCGCTGAAGTTGAGCGCGTTGCAGAACCAGACGACGTCATGCCCCGGGAGGTTGGCCGGTGAGCCCTGGTAACCGGCGCCGAGCCGGCCCAGGGCCGCGACGAGCTGGGGCCCGTAGGAGCCGCCGTGGCGGGCCAGCGTGGTCACGGGAATGCCGAAGATCCGCGCGAGCTCCCGGAGTCCGGCCGACTCCTGGCCGGCCATGAGCCGGACGCCGTCGTCCCAGCCGGCCTTTTCCAGCTCCTCCGTGACCGTCGGGTGGATCGAGCCGAAATCGGTGTGGCCGCCGATGTCGTGCCGGGCCATGGCCCTGATGACGTCGAGGCGCCCTCGTTTTTCGAGAGACCGCGCCTTCTCGCCGATGACGAAGAACGTCCCGGTGACGCCCTCCTCGGTCATGGTCTCGGCCAGCCATTTGGGGATGTCGTCGATGCGCTCGGACTCGGGCGTGACGTAGTCCTCGGTGTCGAAGGTCACGACGACGAACGTCTTCGGCCTTCTCTCACGGCCCGGACAGGCCGCGGAGAGCGCCAGAACGGCGAACAGAGCGACAAGGGCATGGAAGCGCATGGGCAGGCCGATTTTGCTCCGTCTCCTCCCGCGGTGTCAATATCTTGACACCTTCTTGACAACTCGGGCCGGCCGGGCTGTTATATTGGGGCCGGGTGCCGGGACATTCATCGGAATGCCGGCCTCTTGAGGGGAGGTTGAATCGTGCTCAGAAAAGCGAACGGCCTGTTCACGCTGGCGGTTTTCATCCTCATGTCCTTGTCCTGTACGACCGTGAAGACCGTGGACGTGAGGACGGCCCCTCCTCCCGGGCACAGAGCCAGGATCATCCGCCTCGTCAAGGCGTCCGGGGAGTCGGTCGTCTTTTCCGGCGTCGGTCGCGTGGACGGAAGCGCGATCACGGGCAAGGCCGTGGTCAGCGTCCAGGAGCGGGTCCCCGCGCCCGTTGCTTCCGTCAAAGTGCGCGCCGACGGAAGCGTTTATGAGATCGTCGACCGGGACGGCCGGATCCATCCGGTCTCGGGGGTCCTGAGCAAGGGGGAGAACGAATGGACGATCCTCGTCCCGGGCGGGACCGTCCAGAGCGTCTCCATCCCTCTTTCGGAGGTCGTGCTGATCGAGTACAGGAAGACCGACGCCGCACTGACCATCCTGGCCATTACGCCCGTGGTCGCGCTCGCGCTTTTGATCTGGGGGCTGATCATCTATTCAAACAACATCTGAAGCAGAGGTCGAACCTCAAGGGCTCGGCCTGGCGGGTCGTCAGCGGGGGCCGTTCTTCAGTTGGACGGCCTTCCTAAGCGACTTGACGACGAAGGTGTTGAGGTGCCGAGCGCTCCGGCCAGGGCCTTATCGAGGCGCGTTCCGGCAGCGGCGCGGTCCGGGTCGCCGAGGACGAGAACGGCCACTGCGGCTTCCCGCTTGAATAGGAACCAGCGGCCGGCCTCGTTCCGCCCTTCGAGGAGGGTCCCCTCGCGCCTGACGTCCCGGAGGTATTCGTTGAAGAGCGCCGTCACCCCGGCGTCGATGGCCCCGGCGTCGACGGCCTTCCCCAGTTCGACGACGATGAGCTTCGAGATCGCCGGCGCGGTCCCGTATTTCGCCGAGAAGGCCTCGGTGGCGGTCTTTCCGGCTTCCGGTCCGCCGAAGCCCCAGAAGTCGCCTTCGAGGAAGGG
>JAPKZE010000390.1 GCA_026393955.1 Candidatus Aminicenantota bacterium | reverse complement strand
ACCATGGGGCAGAGCTCGATGGCCGGGCTGTTGACCCCGGGACCCAGGCTGACCGGGGCCCCCCAGGCGCCGTCCGGTCCACGGAAGCTCACCCAGAGATCGAACTGACGCGAGAAGAGAAGGTAGCTGCCTTCGGGGGCGATGAACGGGGTGTCGTCGATCTCGGCGGTGTTGATGGGGTCGCCCAGGTTGACCGGCTTCTCGTACGCGCCGGCGGCGAACCGGGCCAGGTAGATATCGCTCGCGCCGCGGCTGTCCGGCGGGCGTCCGGCGAAATAGAGGTTCCCTTTCCGGTCGAGCGAGAACTGCCAGTGCTTAATCACGGAATTGACGTTGGGGTCCAGGGGCTTGGGTTCGGTCCAGCCGGAAGCGGTCCTGTCGGCGAACCAGATCCTCTCGACCCCCGGCTGCGATTCTCCGGGGAGCGGCCGGCGCGAGATGAAATACAGCCTTTTCCCGTCGGCGGAGAAGAAGGGCACGTCATCGTCGCCCGTGGGGCCGGAAAAGGATACCCACGACGGCGCGGTCCAGCGGTCCTTGACGCGTTTCATCATCAGCAAACCGCCGCGGGAATAGACCTCGCCCGGGAAGGTCATCATCGGCGCCCACCAGACTTCGTTCCCGTCGGGAGAGAAGACGGCCGTGCTGTGGAGTCCCCAGATCGAGGAGATGATACCCGGCGCGAACAGCTCGGGCGTGTCCCCGGGGGGCTTCTGACCGAGGTAGTCCCCTTCGAGCACCGGGAAGCGGATGTCCGACCTGTCGGCGCCCTTTTCCGACAGCAGGGCCGCTACGGCGTCCATCTTCCTTTCCAGGGCGACGTTATAGGCCGTCTGGCCCATGACCGTGCGGGCGTCGAGGGGGGCGCCGCGCTCGATCAGGATCCGCGCGGCCTCGGTCCGGCCGTCGCGGGCGGCGTAATGGAGCGGCGTCCAGCCGAAGCGATCGGCCTTGTCCGCCGGGAATCCTTTGTCGATGAGAAGGCCGACGATCTCGGCCGACCCTCCGGCCGCCGCCGAGTGGAGGAGCGTCTCGCCGGCCTGGCCGAGCGCCTTCAGGTCCTGCCCTCCGTCGATCAGCCGCCGGAAGAGCCTGGTCAGGCCTTGGGATGCGGCCTCGGAAAGACCGGCCAGCCATTTCTCTCCGGCGGCCGGCACCTTGGCCCCCTTTTCGAGGAGGAGGTCGATGAGCTCGGCCTTGCCGCGCCAGGCGGCGAGCTCGAGCGGGGTGGAGCCGAATTTATCCGCGGCGTTGACGTCCGCGCCGGCGTCGATGAGGACGCGGCCCGTGGCCGCCCCGCCCCGCTCGCGGGCGCAGAGCAGGAGAGGGGTCCGTTGGTAATCGTTCCGCACCTCGACGGAGGCCCCGCGCTTGAGGAGCACCGCGGCGACCTCCGTCCGGTCGCTCATCGCGGCGATGTGGAGCGGCGTATCGCCGTCGGGGTCGGCGGCGGCGGGCTTGGCGCCCTTGTCGATGAGGAATTCGACGAGATCGGCGCTCTGGCCGTAGGCGGCATAGTGAAGGAGCGTCAGGCCCTGGCCGTCGCGGGCTTCGACCAGTCGAGGGGACTTCTCGACCATCGCCTTGACGGCAGGGATTTCGCCCTTGCGCAGCAGCTCGAACACGTCCTGGGAGGACAGGGGGGAGGCCGTCTTGCGCGCGATCTCGCTGGCGATGGCGTCGCAGAGCTCCTTGATCGGCGCGCTCTCGTAGCCGTCCCCGGGCGGAGGACCGCCGCCGCGCGGCCCGATGAGGACGCCCTCGCGGGCCAGGGTCATCGCCTTGGGGAACGACTCCTGGCCGGCGAGCCCGTCGACGAGACCGGCGGCCTGGACCAGGAAATTCCCGACGCAGAAGGAGGCGACGAGCAGGCCCGATCCGTGGGCCTTGCGCACGAAATCGAGGACGATCGGGTCGTCCTGGAACTTCCGGAACTGCGGGCCGCTCGGGATGATCAGGCAGTCATAGCCCCCGAGGTCCTTCAGGTCCGGGATGAGGATGTCGCTTCTGAGGACGATGTCCCGGGCCTTGTTGTAACAGCCCCGGTACTCGGCGTCCACGCCTATCCGCTTCATCGTCCAGCCCCGGGCCTCGATCTCCTTCGCCAGGGGGAAGTAGGCGTCGCCGAACCACTCGCCGAGGAGGACGAGCACGCTCAGGGGCCGGGACGGGTCTTCCAGCGACGGACGGACCGGGACGACCATCGCCCCGAGCAGAACGACGACCGCGAGGGCCGACACCTTATTAACGGCCTGGCTCTTCATTGGGCCTCCCTCCATGATCAAAGATCCCAAGCCCGTTCTGCAGCAATTTTCGGGCCAGCTTGCTTCTCGGGGAAGCCCCCCTCCGAATGTAAGGGAACTTGACTCCGACCGCCACCGGGGATGGTCTTGCCGGTCCAATTCCTATATAATATGTAGGGATTTAGAACTTGGCCGCCGAAAGGAGAGCTCGCGATGACTAGAGCATTCGAAGGACTCGCCGTCGCGCTGGTCTTGGCCGTCCTGGTGACGGGCATCGCCGCCGCCCAGCCGGCCTCCTCCTGCTGCAATGCCCCGGGCCTCGCCCCGGCCGGCCCGCAGGGCGAGCCCGTCTTCCAGGACCTGCCCAAGTCGGGCAAGAAGTGCTGGATCGGCGAGGTCAACTACTTCATCTGGGAATTCGACAAGACGCCCAAGATGGGGACGTCCATCCTCATCATCAAGCTTTACGACAAGGACGGCAAGCAGGTTTCCGACCTGGCTATCACGGGCAGCTCCGACATGCCCTCCATGCGGGGCGCCCACGATTCGGGCGAAGTCGCCTTCAAGACAAACAAGGCCGGGAGCTATCTCCTGCCCGTCAACGTCGTCATGCCCGGCGACTGGGAGGTCCGTTTGACCTTCTCCCGCAACGGCATCGTCATCTTCCGGGGCCGCATCACGTTCGATGTCTAAGCCCGGGCGCGCGCTCGCCCTTCTCGCCCTTCTCGCCTTGCTGGCGGCCTCGGCCGGCGGCCTCCGAGCCCAGGGCACGCTCTTCTATCTCGAGCTCCAGGCGGTCGGCGCCTACTCCACGGCATCCGACGCCGTCGAGCTCTTCTCCCTCATGCCCGACGATGTCATGCAGAAGCCTAGCCTCGGTTTCGATTTCATCCATCGTTTCAGCAACCAGAGCCGGGACATCGGACTTCTCGCCGTCCAGGCCCGGCTGGCCTACGATGAGGAAGGGGAGCACGCGCTCCAGCCCCAGCTCTACAACGCCTATTTCCGCCTCAAAACGAAGCCCGTCAACATCTGGCTCGGGCACAGCCGTCCGGCCCTCGGGCTGTCGTCCGTGATGGACAGTCACGCCCTGCTCCTGCCGGCCCCGGCCATGCTCGGTTACGGCTTCGACCGTGATTGTGGAGTCGGCCTAGAGAAGGATCTCGACTGGGGCGGCGAGGCCGCGTCGCTGACGACAGGCAGCGGCATGCCGCTCTATTTCAAGGGCAATTATCTGGCCGCCGCCCGCGTTTTCAAAGGGGTCCTGGCCCGGGATAATTACACGGTCGGCCTGTCCCTTTCGTACGGGCACATCCTGGAGACGATGGGCTACACGCTCGTCGACCCCGAACCGTTCGCCTGGAGCTCGGCCGGCCTCGACGCGACTTACGTCTGGCGGAACCTCGAGAACCGGGCCGAAGTCCTCGTCGGGCGCCGGGCCGGCCAGGGGACCCTCCTTGTCTTCCTGCGGTCGGGCTTGTCCTTTCTCGAGGAAGGCCGGCTCAAGGTCGAGGTCCAACCCGTTCTCATGGAGAACGGCGGAGCCTGGGACTATTCCCTCGGCTCGGGGCTGACGTATCTCCTGAACGCGGACCTGGCCGGGCGCTTCATGGTCTACTACGACCACGAGCGGCGCGACGTCCGGTTCGCTTTTCAGATCTATCTCTACAAGCTCCTGTGAGAATGCACGTGCGGGGAGGAGGAGACCGATGAAAACGACAGCGGTCGGCGAAAAGCGCCG
>JAPKZE010000267.1 GCA_026393955.1 Candidatus Aminicenantota bacterium | reverse complement strand
GCCGAGGTTTTCGTCGGAGGGACGAGGATCGGCACGGCCGCCTTCCCGCCGTACGAGGTCGACCTGACCGGCCGTCTGGCCGCCGGCCGGAACGATGTCGCTGTGGTCGTCTACGGGACGCTCCGGAACACCCTCGGTCCGTTCCACAACGACCAGCCCCTCGGCCGGGCCTGGCCCGGCTCGTTCCAGCAGGGGGCCAAGGGCGGCCTGCCGCCGGGCGCCGAGTATTCCTCGGTCGGCTACGGCCTCTTCGAGGATCTCAAGCTCATGAAAGGCAGGAGCCCCGAATGAACCACGCCGTCGGCTTCGACAACGCCGCCTACCTCGAAAGGCAGAAGAGGGCCATCCTCGAGCGCACGGGCCGATTCACCAGCAAGCTCTACCTCGAGTTCGGGGGCAAGCTCTTCTTCGACTACCACGCCGCCCGGGTCCTGCCCGGCTACGATCCCAACGTCAAGATGAAGCTCCTGCAGGAGCTCCGGAGCCGGGCCGATTTCCTGCTCTGCATCTTCGCCGGCGACATCGAGCGCAAGAAGATGCGGGCCGACTTCGGCCACACGTACGACGTCGACGCCATGAAGCTCATCGACGACCTGCGGGAGTGGGGCATCCAGATCCGGGCCGTGGTCATCACCCGCTTCGACAACCAGCCCTCCGCGCGGGTCTTCAAGAACAAGCTCGAGCGGCAGGGCATCCGCGTCTACACCCACCGCTTCACCAAGGGCTATCCGACGGACGTCGATGTCATCGTCAGCGACGAAGGCTACGGCGCTAACGACTACATCGAGACCGAGCACCCGCTGGTCATCGTCACGGGGCCGGGGCCCGGCAGCGGCAAGCTGGCCACCTGCCTGTCCCAGATCTACCACGAGTACCGCCGGGGGCTGACGTCGGGCTACGCCAAGTTCGAGACCTTCCCCATCTGGAACCTGCCGCTCAAGCACCCCGTCAACGTCGCTTACGAGGCGGCCACGGCCGACCTCGGCGACTTCAACCTCGTCGACCCGTTCCACCTCGAGGCCTACGGCAAGGTCGCCGTCAACTACAACCGGGACGTCGAGGTCTTCCCGGTCCTCAGGAGGATCCTCGAGAAGATCACCGGCGGGCCGTCCTTCTACCAGTCGCCTACGGACATGGGCTGCAACGCCGCCGGCTTCGGGATCACCGACGACGCCGTCGTGCGCGCGGCCGCCAAGCAAGAGCTCATCCGGCGCTTTTTCCGCTATTCCTGCGAATACACGCTCGGGTTCGTCGAGAAGGAGACGGTCCAGCGGGCCGAGCTCCTGATGAAGGAGCTCGGGGTCAAGCCCGAGGACCGGCCCGTGGTGTCCGCCGCCCGGCGGGCGGCCGAAGAGGCCGAGGCGACGGGAAAGGGGAACAAGGGTGTTTTCGTCGGCGCGGCCATGGAGCTCAAGGACGGCTCCCTCGTCACGGGCAAGAATTCGCCGCTCATGCACGCCGCGTCCGCTCTCGTCCTCAACGCCATCAAAAAGCTGGCCGGGATCCCGGACAAGATCCCGCTCCTCTCGCCCTCGATCGTCGAATCGGTGGGGGAGCTCAAGAAGAACGTCTTCGGGGCCAAGAGCGTCAGCCTCGACCTGTCCGAGGTCCTCATCTGCCTGAGCATCAACGCGGCCTCCAATCCCATGGCCCACCTGGCCCTGGACAAGATGAAGGAGCTGCAGGGATGCGAGGTGCATATCACCCACATCCCGACTCCGGGCGACGATTCGGGGCTCAGGCGGTTCGGCATCAACCTGACGACCGATCCCAACTTCACCAGCAAGCATCTGCTGGTGACCTGAGGGTGGGCGCGACGATGGGGACGCGGGCTGGCACGCTGAGGACCCGGATCAAGACGTTCAAGCGGCGGCATCCGATGCGCAGCGCCGCGCTCTTCCTGGGGCTTGTCGGGGCCGCTTATGCCGTCACCGCGGCGGCGCTGGCGGCGGCGGGGGCCGTGCCGACCGCGCCGGTCATCGCCGGACTGGACGTCGATAATTATTACGCGTACCAGATCCTCTTCATCCTGCCGCTGGTCTACGCGGTCTGGGTCCTGACCTCCGGTGTCCTGCTGGCCCTCGGGACCCGGGGCTGCCACCGCAGCCAGGTCCTGGTCGCGGCGGCCCGGGCCTGGGGCGGGCCTCTCCTCCTGGCCTGGACCCCGTCGGCCGTCCAGGCAGCCTTCGCCGCCCTGGGGATGGGTCAGGCCGAATGGGTCGGGATCCTGTCCGATCCAGGGTTCTGGCAGACCCTCTATATCGGGGTCTACGCGGCGGCGGCGGTCTGGGCCGTCGTAAGATTCGTCCTGGCCGCGCGGGGCATCCACAAGAAGTCCTGGCTGGTCGCCATTCTGACGGGGCTAGCCGCCGCGGCGGTGGCCGTCGGGATCTTCGTCCTGTTCGTCCGCTGAGGACCCCATGCCGAGGTCAGAGAACGCTCGCAACGGCCGCCTCCGGATCGAGGCCTTTCGGATCGACGACTACGACAGGGTCATGGACCTCTGGGCCGCCGGGGGCCTGCCTTTGAAGCCCCAGGGCCGGGACAGCCGCGAGAGCGTCGCCAGGCAGATCGGGCTCCCGAACGTCCGTTTCCTCGTGGCCCGCGACGGGGATAGCGGCCCGGTCGTCGGGACCGTCCTGGCGACCCACGACGGCCGGAAGGGCTGGATCAACCGCCTGGCCGTCGATGCGGCCCTGCGGAGACGTGGGCTCGGAGCCCGGCTCGTCCGGGCGGCCGAGGATTGGCTCGCCTCCGAAGGGATGGACATCCTGGCCTGCCTCATCGAAGACGGAAATGAGGTCTCGATGCGCGTCTTCGAGGCGCTCGGCTACAAGAAGCATCCGGAGATCTTCTACTTCGCCAAGCGCAAACACCCCGGCGTCTGACCCGGCCTCCGCTCCGTTCCGGCCGGCCCCTTTATTTTTCGGCTGAAATACTATAAAATAACTAGGAATTAATCTTCGCCCCCAAGGAGAAGTGACAATATGAAACCCCGTGAGATCATCCCCGGCGTCCACTATGTCGGCGCCCCGGATTTCGACCGCCGGCTTTTCGACGCCCTCATCCCGTTGCCCGAAGGCACAAGCTACAACGCCTACCTCGTCAGCGGCCGGGACAAGATCGCTCTCATCGACACGGTCGAGCCCCAGATGCTGCACGTCCTCAAGTCCTACCTGGAGGACGTGCCCCGGATCGACTATGTCGTCTCCAATCATACCGAACAGGACCACTCGGGCAGCCTGCCCTGGATCCTGGAGCGGTATCCGATGGCCCAGCTCCTGTCGTCCGAGCCGGCCAAACCCCTGCTTGTCGACCACATCGGTCTCGCCGCGGCTCAGATCCGGACCGTGGCCGACGGCGAGCGCCTGGACCTGGGCGGCCGGACCCTGCGGTTCATCTACACACCCTGGGTCCACTGGCCCGAGACGATGTCGACTTACCTCGAGGAAGACAAGATCCTGTTCAGCTGCGATTGGTTCGGCGCGCACCTCGCCCAGACCGGTCTTTTCTCCGACTGCTCCGTCTGCATCGTGGGGGAGGCCAAGCGGTACTACGCCGAGATCATGATGCCCTTCCGGAAGATCATCCAGAAGAATCTCGACAAGATCAAGGACCTCCAGATCCGGCTCATCGCCCCGAGCCACGGCCCCATCCATCGCGACCCGCGGTCTATCATC
>JAPKZE010000034.1 GCA_026393955.1 Candidatus Aminicenantota bacterium | reverse complement strand
AGGAAGGTCTGCCCCTCCTTGACCCCGATCTTGGCCAGCGGCCAGAGCGAGGTCAACGAGATGGACGTCGCGCTGAGGAAGGACGAGGTCACGAGCACGATCATGACCAGCGTAAAGGCGATGAACAGCCGGAAGCCGGCGGCGCCGAGGGTCTTGCGGGCCACCTCGGCCATGGACTTGCCGCCCTCGCGCATGCTGACGAACAGCGTCGTGTAGTCGTGGACGGCCCCGATGAAGACGCCGCCGAAGACGACCCAGAGCCAGGCCGGGACGAAGCCGTAGAGGATGGCCATGGTCGGGCCGAGGATGGGCCCGGCCCCGGCGATGGCCGAGAAGTGGTGGGCGAACACGACGTAGCGCTTGGTCGGAACGTAATCGCGGCCGTCGCAACAGGTGACGGCCGGCGTCGGATGCGCCGGATCCTCGCCGAGGCTCTTGGCGATGTATCGGGAGTAAAGCCGCCCGGCCACGACGAACACGGCCGCGGCGGCGAGCAGGGCGACGAGAACGTTCATGGATCTCTCCCCGGCGGGGCGTTCGCTCCTCGCCGAATCACATTTCTTAGCACAGCCGAAGCGGAGAGTCAAAGTCCGGCATTTGACAGGCTCGGGCCGAATCTGTAAAAAGAGGGCGGCAGCAGAGAGAAGGAGACCCGGCATGCTGACGACCCCCGAAAAGCTCGTCTTTATCGTGCTCATCCTGGCCACGGCGGCGGCCTTTCTCGTCCCGATCATCCGCCGGGTCAGGATCGTCCTGGCCGGCGCCCCCCGAGGACCGGTTCCGGGACCTGTGGGCGCGTTTCCGGCACGCCGTGGTCAAGGTCCTCTGCCAGCGCTGCACCTTCCGCGGCGAGCGGTTCTTCACCGGGCTGATGCACGTCGGCATCTTCTACGGCGCGCTGACCTTCGACACGATGACCGTCGGCCACACGATCGAGGGCTTCCTCGACGGCTTCCTCCTCTTTGGGCGGTCGGGCCTCGGCCTCGTCTTCTCCTTCGCCATCGACGTCGCCGCGTTCACGGTCATGGCCGGCGTCGTCTTCCTGGCCTTCCGCCGCTTCGTCATCCGGCCCAAATCCTACACGACGACGCCCGGGGACTCTGCGATCATCTACCTCCTGATCACCCTGGCCACGGCGACCTATCTCTACTTCGAGGCCTTCGCCGTCGCCCATCACCCTGAAACGGCCCGCTGGTCCTTCCTCGGCCCCTGGCTGGCCGGTTTGATCGGCCGGTCCGGCCTGAGCCCCGAGGCGGTGGCCGCCCACTTCAAGATCGCCTGGTGGGCCCACGTCGTGGCCGTCTACGGCTTCATCGCCTACGTCCCCCATTCCAAGTACCTGCACATGTTCGCCGGCCCGTTCAACGTCTTCCTCCGCCGGTCGACGCCGAGCGGCGAGCTGGCGCCCCTCGACCTGGAAAAGTCCGAGGTCTTCGGCCTGGAGAAGCTCCCCGACTTCACCTGGAAGGACAACCTCGACGCCTTCGCCTGCATGGAGTGCGGCCGCTGCCAGGACGCCTGCCCGGCCTTCGCCAGCGACAAGCCCCTCTCGCCCAAGATGATCGTCTTCAACATGGAGAAGGCCTTGCTCGCCGGCGATAAAGCGCTCGTCGCCAAGAAGCGGGACGACCTCGCCGAGCTCGTCCCGGCCACCTTCACCGAAGGCGAGATCTGGACCTGCACGACCTGCGGCGCCTGCCAGAAGGAATGCCCGGTCGAGATCGAGCACATCCGCAAGATCGTCGGGGCCCGCCGCAGCCAGGTCCTGATGCAGAGCAAGTTCCCCCAGGAGCTCAACGCCTTCTTCCGCAACGTGGAGACGAATTCCAATCCGTGGGGCCTCGGCTTCTCCAAGCGGGCGGAATGGGGCGAGCCGCTCGAGGTCCGGCACATCAAGGACGTGCCGGAGGCCGAGGTTCTGTTCTGGGTGGGGTGCATGGGCGCCTATGACGACGGCGGCAAGGGCATCGCGTCTTCGTTCGTCAAGGTCCTGCGGGCCGCCGGGGTCGAGTTCGGGACGCTGGGGACCGAGGAAAAGTGCTGCGGCGATTCGGCCCGGCGCCTCGGCAACGAATATCTCTTCCAGAGCCTGGCCCAGGAGAACATCGCCCTCTTCAAGCAGTATGGCGTCGGGAAGATCGTCACCGTCTGCCCCCACGGCTACAACACGCTCAAGCATGAATATCCGAAGCTGCTGGACTTCGTCCCCGACCTGACCGAGGAGGACAAGGCGAAGCTGCGGTCGATCGAGGTCGTCTCCCACGTCGAGCTCATCCGGGAGCTGATCGATAAAAAGAGGATCGCGCTCAAAGCCGGGGCGGCGGAGAGCTACACCTTCCATGATCCCTGCTATCTCGGGCGGCACAACGGCCTGACCCGGGAGCCGCGGCAGGTGTTGCGCGCGGCTCTCGCCGGCAAGCCGAAAGAGCTGGCCCGGCACGGCGACGACAGCTTCTGCTGCGGCGCGGGCGGCGGGCTGATGTGGACCGAGGAATCGCTCGGGACGCGCATCAATCACCTGCGCACGGACGAGGTCATCGCCTCCGGCGCGCCTCTCGCTGCCGCCGCCTGCCCCTTTTGCCTGACCATGCTCCGCGACGGCCTCAAGGACAAGGGCCGCGAGGATATCGCGGTGCAGGACATCGCCCAGATCGTGGCCGGGAAGCTCGTCTGAGGGCGCGTCAGAAGGCGAGCGTCAGCGTCATCGCTCCGCCGCGCCTTGCCGGTGCGAGGGATACCCGCGCGACCATCGGCGGGCCGGCCGGGGCATCGTAGAGGGTCTTCCACTTCGGGAACAGTGCGCCGATAAGGGCACCGGTCCCAGCCCCGATAACGGCCCCCGAGGCTATCGTCAGCGGATAGAAGTACCAAAAGAAGTCATCCATGCCCTCCGCGGTGGCGGCAATGCCGCCGATGACC
>JAPKZE010000071.1 GCA_026393955.1 Candidatus Aminicenantota bacterium | reverse complement strand
CCGGCCAGCCGGGCCACGAAGGGGCGGTCCTGATAGAGGTGGTCGGTCTCGGCGACGTTGATGAACGAGTTCGGCGTCAGCAGGACGGGAGAATTCCCGGCGCTCCAGTTCGAGGCCATGGTGGTCGTCCCGGTCGCGCGGTTCAGGGTCAGGGAGCCGAAGAGCTGCCAGCTGTGCGACATCCTCTTGCGGAACGCGAGTTCCATGCTCCGGTACCGGGCCTTGAGCTCGGGAACGTTCTCGATGCGCTCGAAGTAATCGGGGGCGTCCGTGGCGGGGAGATACAGGTCCAGGGCCACGTCCTCGTAGCCGTCCGTCCCCGGGACGGTGGTCGAGAAGGGCACCCACCAGCCCTCCGGGGCCTCCTCGAGACGCGACCAGTGGGCCCCGGTCGAGGGGTCGTAGACGACGTGCCCGGTGAGGTTGGTGTGGCGCCGGTCGATGTAGCGGGCGGACAGGGTGAAATCCCGGCCGACGGCCTGGTCGATGCCGGCCGTCCACTCCTCGATGACGGGAGCGCTGAGCTCGGGGTCGACGGCCTGCTTGAAGAACTCGGTCCTGTAGACCCGGAAATCATAGGGCACGAGCTTGTAGGTGTCAGCCGCGTTGACCAGGCCGTTCGCGTCCTCGTCGTACCAGACGAAATCATGGGAGGCCGTCGGATCGACTTGGGCCAGGTCCTGGGAGTAGCCGAGGCCGAGGTATTCCGGCAACCGCGCCCAGGAGGCTTTGAGGATGGTCCGGCCGCCCCCCAGGAGGTCGAAGCTCAGGCCGAGGCGCGGCGAGATCTCGCTCCAGACGATGGCCTTGTCCCATTGGGGGAGGCTGATCGAGCTGTAGAGATTGTAGCCCAGGGTGGGGGCGATGAGCGTGTTGCCCAAGTTGACGCTCACGGAATTTCCGGCGGTGCCCTTGGAGAACTGCCCGAAGAGCGCCTCGGACCGGTCGAAACGGAATCCGGCCGAGAGCGACAGGCGGCCTCCGATCTTGATCCGGTCCTGGACGAAGGCGCCGATCCTCTTGAGCTCGCGGCTGAGGGACATGTTCTCGCCCGCGGGGGCGATGTAGAACCCGATGAGCCCGTAGCCGACCTCTTCGCCCGAGAACGGGGAGAGGGTCCGGCCGAACGTATAGGGGCTGCCGTCGACGTAATTGTAGATGAGGTTGTCGGCCTTCCAGGTCGACGACGAGGCCTTGGTCGACTCGTACTCGCCACCAGCCACGAGCTCGTGGAACGTACCCAGCCATCCGTCCTGGATGCGGGACAAAGCGATGCCGATCTTCATCCGGCTGGCCGTTTCCTGGTCGTTCAGCGACCCGCTGCCCCAGTTGTAGCCCGTGATAAGGTCGCTGTATTCGGGCTTGGTCTTGGCCATGTCGTTGAGAAGCAGAGGCTTGCGGTCCTTGGCGTAGCCGATCGAAAGGTCGACCCGCATTTGCTGGCCGACGACGTAGCTCCCGCCGAGGCGGGCCAGGAGAGTCCGGTCGCCGTCGAGGTTGCGCGTCGAGGCTTCGGGCCGGAGCGGATCGACGTCGGGCGCGTAGACGGGCTCGCGGAGCCCGCCGAATCCCACCTCCACGACGCCCTTGAACTTATCCATCACGTCCATCGACAGCTTGAACATCCCGGACAGGCTCTTCTCGGAATAGTCGTAGACGAAATGGCGGACGCCGGTCGGGTCGGTCCAGTAGTTGAAGGGCGCCGTGCGGCCGAGACTGGTGAAGTGGATATTGGCCAGCATCCAGGCCATGTCCTTGAGCACGGGCCCGCCCAGCGTGAAGGACAGGTCGTGCTCGCGCCGGAGCGAGGTCGGGGCCGCGTTGGGCATCTCCTCCAGCTCGTCGGCCGTCCAGAGCGAGTTGGTCAGGCCCTTGCCCGAGGCGCTGTAGAAGAGGCTGCCCTCGGTCCTGGGAGAACCCGCCCGGTGGATGATGTTGATGTAGGCGCCCTGCCCGGGCCCGATGTCCGCGGTATGGCCCGCGGCGTCGACGACGATCTCGTCGACGAAATCGGTGCTGATCCTGTTCAAGAACCGGCCGTCGACGGGGCCGCTGAGGATGATGTCGTCCTGGACGACGATGGAGGACGTATAAGGCATTCCGTTGACGGAGAAACGGTCGGAGACCGGGTCGGTCTCGAAGACGAGGCCGGGAACGAGCCCCAGGATCGATGAGATGTCGCGTCCGAGAGGCAGCCGGGCGGCGATGTCGCGGTTGAGGATGACGGCGTAGCGGGCCGATTCACGGTCGAGGCCCGTGCCGGGCTGCGCGGTCGAGGGCTCGTCCTCGATGGCGCTGGGGGCCAATTTGATGTTGGCCGTGAAGGTCGCCCCGGCGGAGACGACGATCCCCTCGACCGTGACCGTCTTGAAGCCGGCCTTCTCGGCGATGAGCTTGAACTTGCCGGGCACCAGGCCGACGAAGCCGAACAGGCCCGACTTGGGAGTCATGTAGTTCGCCATCCCGAGGCTTTCGGTGGAGGTCAGGTAAAGGTAGGCGCCGGAGAGGGGGGCGCCCTTTTCGTCGGTGATCCGGCCCTTGATGGAGCCCATCGGTCCGCGCTGGGCGGCGGCGGGCAGGGAGAAGGCCAGGAGAGCCGCGCCGAGGGCCAGAGAAACGAGGGATTTTCGGGTCAACGAGGCCTCCTTGGTCTCTTGCTCCACCGTACTTTTATATTTTTTCCGCCGGAGGTTGTCAAAGCAAATAACTCCCGTTCCGGCGGCTTGGTTACACCCAAAAGAGCCCCGGTCTCAGCTGCTTGTCCCCGGCGTCAAAGGAAGATGTCATCGGGATTCTCGAAAGCCCGCCCGGTCAGGGCCCGGCGGGCGGCTGGGCTGCTCCGTCAGCCCTTGGGGGGCTCGGGGTTCTTGGGGCCGTCCTGGTCGTCCTTCGTGTTCATCGACTTCTTGAAGTTCTTGATGCCCTCGCCGATCGATTTGCCGAGGTCCGGGAGCTTCCGGGCGCCGAAGATGATGATAACGATGAGGAGGATCAGGATCAGCTCGGTGGGTCCTATGGATCCAAGCATGCGAGACTCCTTAGATTTCAGACCAGATTTCTCCCCTAGAAGATACCCCCACCCCCCCTAAAAGTCAATTCGGCCGGCCAGGGCGCTCCGGTGGACGCCCCAGGGGAAATCTGCCATAATTACCGTTTCCATGAAGAATATCAGGAACTTCTCCATCATCGCCCACGTCGACCACGGGAAATCCACCCTGGCCGACCGGTTCATCGAGCTGACCGGGGCCCTGTCCTCGCGGGAGCTCAAGGAACAGGTCCTGGACACCATGGACCTCGAGCGGGAGCGCGGCATCACCATCAAGGCCCAGACCGTCCGCCTGACCTACCGGAGCCTCTCGGGGGAAGACTACGTTTTCGACCTCATCGACACGCCCGGCCACGTCGATTTCTCCTACGAGGTCTCGAGGAGCCTGTCCGCCTGCGACGGGGCCCTCCTCGTCATCGACGCGTCCCAGGGGGTCGAGGCCCAGACCCTGGCCAATGCGTACCTGGCCGTCCACAACGATCTCGTCCTCGTCCCGGTCATCAACAAGATCGACCTGCCCCAGATCCAGATCGAGGATTCGCTCGAGCAGATGGAGCACGTCATCGGCATCCCCCGGTCCGAGGCCCTGCTCGTCAGCGCCAAGACGGGTCAGGGCCTGCCGGAGCTCTTCGAAGCCGTGGTCCAGCGCATCCCGCCGCCGAAAGGGGACCCCGACGCGCCCCTCAAGGCTCTCCTCTTCGATTCCTGGTTCGATACCTATCGGGGGGTCATCGTTCTCGTCCGGATCCTCGACGGGGAGATCAAGACGGGCGATCGGATCGTCCTCATGGCCTCCGGGGCGGAATACGAGGCCGAGGAGGTCGGCTACCTCATGCCCAAGCCGGTCAAGTCGGGCGTCCTGAGGACGGGCGAGGTCGGTTACCTCATCGCCGGGATCAAGAAGCTCAGCGACGCCCGGGTCGGCGATACGGTCACCCACCGCAACCGCCCGACCGGGACGCCTCTGCCCGGATTCAAAGAAGCCAAGTCCATGGTCTTCTGCGGCATCTTCCCGGCCGGCGAGAGCAACATCGAGGAGCTCCGCGACGCCATGGAGAAGCTGCGCCTCAACGACGCCTCGTTCCAGTACGAGCCGGAGAATTCGCCGGCCCTGGGTCTGGGGTTCCGGGCCGGCTTCCTCGGGCTCCTGCACCGGGAGATCGTCCAGGAGCGCCTCGAGCGCGACTACGGGCTGACGCTGATCACGACGGCCCCCAGCGTCGGCTACCGGGTGACCAGCCGGACAGGGGTGACGTTCGAGATCCACAATCCCTCCGAGATGCCGGAGGCGACCGAGGTCGCGAAGATCGAGGAACCGGTCATCGAGGCCGTCATCCTGACGCCCGACCGCTATCTCGGCGGGCTGTTCAAGCTCCTCGAGGAGCGCCGCGGCATCCAGAAGAAGATGGAATACATCGGTCCGGGGCGCGTGTTCCTGGGCTATGCCCTTCCGCTCAACGAGGTCGTCTTCGATTTCTACAACCAGCTCAAGCAGCTGTCCCAGGGCTACGCCTCGCTCGACTACGAGTTCTCCGGCTACCGCGAGGGGCCGCTGGTCAAGCTCGACATCCTCATCAACGGCGACGCCGTCGACGCGCTGTCGCTCGTCGTCCACGAGGACAAGGCCGTGACGATCGGCCGCGGCCTGGTCGAGCGCATGCGCAAGGTCATCCCCCGCCAGCAGTACGAGGTTGCGCTGCAGGCCGCCATCGGCAAGCGGATCATCGCCCGGGAGACGGTCAAGCCCTTCCGCAAGGACGTCCTGGCCAAGCTCTACGGCGGCGATTACACCCGCAAGATGAAGGTGCTGGAGAAGCAGAAGGCCGACAAGAAGCGGATGAGGCGCGTCGGCAAGGTGGATATCCCCCAGGAGGCCTTCCTGGCCATCCTCGAAGTCAAATAGGGGACCGGCCCTCTTTCCCGTCTGCGTCCTTGAACGGCGCCGTGTGGCGTTCGTATAATCACACACGATGAGCCGAAAGAGCGTCGAGGCGGCCCTGGCCAGGGGCGTCGAGCTCCTGGACAAGTTCCTGCCGCTCAAGTCGTGGCCCTATTTCCCCATCCTCTACGC
>JAPKZE010000067.1 GCA_026393955.1 Candidatus Aminicenantota bacterium | reverse complement strand
GCGATCCCGGACGACTATTGGCGGCTGGGCCGGCCGTTCGAGCCGAGTCGATACGCCCGGAGCGCCGATGCCGCTGAGCGGCTCTGGCGGCTCTCCGAAGCGCTCTGCGGCGCCCGTTTTTTATGATCCGCCGCGCGCGGGGTTGCATGTGCATCCGCGAATCCCTTAGAATAGGCGCGGAAGGTTTCGGGACCGCATGAAGAAGCTCCGTATCGCGCTGATCTACAACGCCTACACGGACGCCCAGCCCGACGAGAAGGCCGACACCGGGAGCCTGCACTATCTGCGGCAGATGATCCGCAACATCGCCCGGGGCCTGCGGCGTCCCCGCCACGAGGTCGCGGTCATTCCGCTCGCCGGCGACCTGTCCGTCCTCCAGCGCAAGCTCGACCGCCTCCGCCCCGACGTCGTCTTCAACCAGTACGACGACGTCGTCCACGGCGCCCTCTACGAGATGCGCCTGGCCGCCTTCATCCGCATGCTCGGCTATCCGATGACCGGCTCCCCCGCCCTGGCCCTCGGCCTGAGCCGCGACAAGCACATGTCGCTGAGCCTGCTCAAGGGCGCCGGCCTGCCCATCCCGCCGTCGACGACCATCATCGAGAGGCTCAGGGACGTCGACGAGCACAAGTGGACCTTTCCCCTCATCGTCCACGCGGCCCAGGAGCACGCCGGAATCGGGCTCGACCGGAACTCCGTCGTGGAGACCAAGACCGCCCTGCGGGACAAGGCCCGGGAGATCCTCAAGACCTACCGGCAGCCCGCCCTCGTCCAGCATTTCCTGAAGGGCCGCGAATTCAACGTCGGCCTCGTCGGCGGCCGGTCCCTGCGCGTTCTGCCGATCGCCGAGGTGGACTACTCGCGGCTGCCGCGGACGATCCCGCCCATCCTGTCCTACGCCGCCAAGTGGGTCGAGACGTCGGTCGAATACAAGCGGACGACGGTCATCTGCCCGGCCCGGCTCGACGCCGACATGACCGTACGTCTCAACAAAACGGCCGTCAAGGCCTTCCGGGCGGTCGGCGGCTGGGGTTACGGCCGGGTCGATCTCCGGCTCGACGAGAACGGTGAGCCCGTCATCCTCGAGGTCAACTGCAATCCCTGCCTCGACAGCGGCATGGGCCTGGCCCGGTCGGCGGAGCGCGGCGGGATGCCCTATCCGGAACTCCTCCAGAACATCGTCAAGGCCGCGTTCGAAGGCCCCCCCTACGACATGCACCTGCCCATTTTCAACTCGGCCAAGCCCGGCCCGGTCCGCCGCCGCTAGCCGGCGCGTCAGCCCGTCAGACGGCCCGTGTAGGCGTAGTCCAGGGCCAGGGCGATGACCAGAGAGACGACGTCCATCAGCCTCTCCCCCTCGGCGCCCGGCCGGTAGTTCAGCCCGAGCGCCGCGGCCCGGGCCTGGAGCTTGCGGAGAAGGGCGTCCGCCTCGGCCGGGGTCAGCACGGACCAATGGACGACCCGTTCGACGAGCCGGTCGTGATAGCGCTTGAACAGCGCCGCGGCCGGCCGGAGCACCTGGCCCCGGGAGGCCGGGAAGGCGTCGTGGAGACTGTCGTCGACATAACCCCGGGCGTCGCGGCGGAAGCGCTCGGCCTTCTTCCCGTAGTGCTCGGCCAGCGTCAGGTTCATGCGGTCGACGGGGCGGAGCCGGTGACAGCGGCGGCTTTCCGGCGCGGTCCCGCGGATCTCCTTCATGAGCCGGTCCACGTAGAGGAGCTTGCGGATGACGGGCCAGTTCCGGTAGCGCTCGCGCCAGTTGGAGCGGGGGGTCAGCCAGACGGCGAAGGTCTCGGCGAAGTCCTCGTCCGGGTGCTTCTGGGCGTAGGTCCGGCCGTAGTGGTAGGCGGCGATATGACGGACGTAATGGCGGCTGGTCCGGTCCGGCCGGAAGGAGTCCCGGTAGGGCTTGGTGAACGGCCCGAAGATCTCGCCCCAGCTGGGCCGGCGCCAGAGGCGGTGGGCGTAGTTCACGGCGTGCCCGGCCTCGTGGCGGAGGAGCATCATGATCGTCCGCGGGTCCTCGACGTCGCCGGCCTGCTCCTCCTCGAGGCGGGCCAGGCGCGGATCGGCCAGGTAGAACGGAATGCCGATGACAGGGGTGCGATCGGGGCAACCCCAGCCGTCGGTCAGATAGACCTCGGGCTTGAGCCTGATCTTCTTGGCCTCCATCTCCCGGCGCAGCCGGGCGACATGGCGCTCCAGGGGTGAGCCCTCGACGGCCAGGCCGAGGCTCGAGATCCGGGATTTGAGGAGCTCGAAGCGGACCGTCTCCCAGCTCCGGACCAGGGCACTGATGGTCTTGGCGCTCATGACGAAGGGAGAAAATAAGGCAAGGAGGAGGGGATGTCAAGGCGGATCTTCGGCCCGGACAGGGGGGCGGGACCGGGCTTCTTGAGGGGATCGCCCGTTTTGTGGTAAGATATTTTTCCATGCTATTCACCGAACTCGCCCTCGATCCGAGACTGCTGCAAGCCATCGCGGACAGAGGCTATACCGAGCTGACACACGTCCAGGAACGGACCCTGGCCGTCTCCCTCAAGGGCCAGGACGTGGCCGTCCAGTCCCAGACCGGGACCGGGAAGACAGCCGCCTTTTTGATCACCCTCTTCGCCCACCAGCTCAAGCACCATAAGTCGTCCCGTCGGAAGGCGCTCATCATCGTCCCGACGCGCGAGCTGGCCGTCCAGATCCAGGGCGAAGCGCTGCTCCTCAACCGGGCCCTGGGGCTCGAGATCGGGTGCTTCTACGGCGGCGTCGGCTACGCCGTCCAGCTGGCCCAGATCAAGGCCGGCCCGGACATCATCATCGGGACGCCGGGGCGGCTGCTCGACCTGGCCGAGAAGAAGCGGCTCAACTTCAAGGAGTGCGGCTTCCTCGTCATCGACGAGGCCGACCGGCTCTTCGACATGGGCTTCCTGCCCGACCTCAGGGACATCGTCAAGCAGATGCCGGAGCGCGACCGCCGCCAGAGCATGCTCTTCAGCGCCACGCTGAACAAGCTGTCGCAGCGGGTGGCCGCGGCCTACCTCAACGAGCCGGTCTTCATCGAGGTGACGCCCGAGCAGCTGACCGTCGACACGATCTCCCAGGAGCTTTACCGGGTCGGCAGTCACATCAAGCTCAATCTCCTCCTCGGCCTGCTCCAGCGCCGGGCCCCCAAGAACGCCCTCATCTTCACCAACATGAAGCACACGGCCTTTCTGCTCTCGAAGCAGCTCCAGGCCAACGGCTTCAAGGCCAAGTTCCTCAGCGGCGACCTGGCCCAGAGCGAGCGCCTGCAGATCATCGAGGACTTCATGGCCGGACGCTTTCCCATGCTCGTGGCCACGGACGTGGCCTCGCGCGGGCTGCACATCGACGACCTCGAGATGGTCATCAACTACGACATCCCCCAGGACTGCGAGAACTACGTCCACCGGATCGGCCGGACGGCCCGGGCCGGGGCCACGGGATTGGCTATCACCCTGGCCAGCGAGAAGACCGCCGACCACCTCGAGGCCATTGAGAAGTTCATCGGCCAGAAGATCCCGGAATACCCCGTATCGAGCGACATGTTCGTCCGGGACATGAGCCTGGAGAGGCTGGCCGGCCAGAACCTCGAGCGGCCCAGGTCCTCGGGACGGCGGCACGGCGGCGGGTCCGGGAGCCGGGGGCCCAGACCCGGCGGAGGGCGCGGATCAGGCGGCCCGGCCGGCGGCGGCCGGCGGCGGCCGGCGCATTGACACGGCCCGGCCGGCTTGATTAGAATGGGCGCCCGACCCGCGGGGGGCCGGGAACGGTAACGCCGAGGTCGACCATGGACAAGAAGCCTTTGCCGGAGCTGGACCGGATCTGCGCCGCCTTCGACTGCGCCGGGACGTGGATCTCGTCCTGCCCCATCCCGTCCGGACATATCAACGACACCTACTGCTCCGAGTTCGCGGCGTCCGGCCGCCGGGTCAAGTACGTCAACCAGAGGATCAACCACCTGGTCTTCCGCGAGCCCGAGCAGCTCATGGAGAACATCGGGCGGGTGACGCGGTTCGCCCGGGAACAGATCACGGCCGCCGGCGGAGACCCCGACCGGGAGACGCTGACCATCGTCCCGACCCGCGACGGGGAGTCCTTCCTCCGGACGTCCGAAGGCACGTACTGGAGGATGTTCCGCTATATCGACGGGGCCCGGACCTACGACCGCGTCGAGGACCTCCGCCACGTCTACGCGGCCTCGAAAGCGTTCGGCAATTTCCAGAAGATGCTGGCCCGCCTGCCGGGCGAGCGGCTCCACGAGACCATCCCCAACTTCCACCACACGCGGAAGCGCTTCGAGGCCTTCCGGGACGCGCTCGAGCACGACCCGGCCGGGCGGGCCTCCGGCGTCCGGCCCGAGATCGACTTCGTCCTGGCCCGCGAGAAGGACACGGGGGTGGTCGTCGACGGGCTGGCCGCCGGCCGCATCCCCGAGCGGGTCACCCACAACGACACCAAGCTCAACAACGTCATGATCGACGACCGCACGGGCGAGGGCATCTGCGTCATCGACCTCGACACGGTCATGCCTGGCTCGGTCCTCTACGACTTCGGGGATTCGGTCCGGCTCGGGGCGGCCACGGCCGCCGAGGACGAGCGGGACCTGGCCAAGGTCGGCTTCGACATCGGGATGTTCGACCGGCTGGCCGCCGGCTACCTCGACGCGGCCCGGGATTTCCTGGTCCCGGCGGAGACGGACCTCCTGGCCTTCTCGGCCAAGCTGCTGACCCTCGAGTGCGGCATCCGCTTCCTGACCGACCATCTCAAGGGCGACGTCTACTTCAAGATCCACCGCCCTGGCCACAATCTGGACCGGGCCCGGACCCAGTTCAAGATGGTCGCCGAGATGGAGCGTCAGCTGGACGCCATGGACGCCGTCGTCCGCAAGTCCCTCTAGCTTCGCAATCGATCCCAGACGGCGGCGCTGATCTGGATGTCCTGGACGGCGACGCCGGTCAGGTCGGCCACGGTGATCTCGTCGGCGGAGGCCCGGCCGAGGCCCGGGTCCTCGATCACCCGGCCGAGCTCGACCAGGCGATCCCGGCCGATCGCGCCGGCGCTCACGGCCCGGAAGACCTCTCCGCGCAGCTCCGATTGGCTCAGGCTGTCGACGACAACGAGGCCGGCCCGGGCCAGGATGGCCGCATCGAGCTCCTGCTTCGCGGCCGTGTCGGAGCCGACGGCGGTGATATGCGTCCCCGGCCGGATCCAATCGGCTCTGAGCAGGGGCCGGGTCGCGGGCGTGCACGTGACGATGAGATTGGCGGCCGCGGCGACATCCTCGGCCCGGAGAGTGGTGCGGATCGTGAGGCCGGGACCCTCCATGTCCCGTCGGAAGAGGGCCAGCTCGTCCTCGTCGACGCCCCACACGACCGCCTCGTCGAAGCGGCGGACCCGCCGGAGCCAGTCGAGCTGCATCCGGCCCTGGACGCCCGCGCCGAGGATGCCGACGGCCGTCACGTCGCGCGGGGCCAGGTATTTGGCGGCGATCGCGCCGGCCACGGCCGTCCGCAGGTTCGTCAGATAGCCTTCGTCGAGGAGGACGGCCTGGAGGAGGCCCGTCCTCTGGTCGAAGACGAGCATGAGCCCGTCGCCCGACGGGAGCCCGCGCTTGGGATTGTCGGCGAAGCCCGAGGCGATCTTGATGACGTAGACGTCGCCGCCCTTGATGTAGCCGTACTTGATGTGGACGTCGCCCGGCGGGTCCTCGAAAACGAGCTCTCCGACGGGCGGGACGACGGAGCGGCCGCGGGAATAGGCGACGAAACCTGTCTCGATGAGGGGCAGGAGATCGACGCCCTCGAGGGCCTTCTTGATCTCGGCCAGCGGAACGACGACCGGCATGCGCGGACTCCTTGGCCCGGATGCGGGGCCGCGCCCGGCTCAGAGCTGCCGGACGGACAGGCCCAGCTTTTCGAGGGCCTTGATCGCGGTTTCGAGCTTCTGGTCCTTGACGAACACGTGGTCGGTCGTGTAGGCGGAAATGGTGAAGATGTTGACCCCGGCCTCGGCCAGGGCCCCGGAGACCGCGGCGAAGAAGCCGATCAGGCTGAGCGGCAGGACCATGTCGAAGGTGATCATCCGCCAGTCCCCTTCGAAACCCAGGAACATCTGGGCGCCCAGCTTGGACTCGTCGATGATGCAGGTGGTTTCCCGGTCGTCTTTGATGACGGCCAGCGCGTTGACCAGGGCCCGCTTCGTCTTGACGATGGCATAGGTCCCGGGCGCAACGACGGCCCGCCCGTTCCGGAAGTACTCGCGCAGGTTGCTGCGTTTCATGGTCTCCCCCCCTTGCGGACGGCTTTCCGCGCCCGCGCCCGTTCCAAGACCCAGCCCGGTTTCTCCACCTGACGCGCCCGGGCGATGGCCAGGGCGCCGGCGGTCACGTCCTTGGTGATGGTGGAGCCGGCGGCGACATAGGCGCCCCGCCCGACCGTGACCGGGGCGACGAGCTCTGTCCCCGAGCCGATGAAGGCCCCGGCGCCGATGCGGGTGGGATTCTTGGCGACGCCGTCGTAGTTGCAGGTGATCGTCCCGGCGCCGACGTTGACGCCTTCCCCGACGGTGCTGTCGCCGAGGTAGCTCAGGTGCTGGGCCTTGGAACCAGGCCCGAAATCGGTGTTCTTCATTTCGACGAAGTTGCCCACCCGGGCCCCGGTCCGGACCCGGGTCTTCGGCCGGAAGCGCGAGAACGGGCCGACCTGAACGTCGCTCTCGAGGACCGTGTCTTCCATGACGGTGGACGTCAGGACCTTCACCCGGGCGCCGAGGGTCGAAGCCATGATATGGACATGCGGGTAGATCGCGCCGTCGGCGCCGATCCGCGTCGGCCCCTCGATGACGACATACGGATGGACGACCGTGCGGGGACCGATGCGGACGGCCCAATCGATCCAGGCCGACAAGGGATCGAGCAGGACGACGCCAGCGCGGGCCAAGGCTTCGTTCTTCCGCCGCTGCAGCTCGCGGGCCGCCCGGCCGACCGCGACGGCGTTGCGGACCGGGAGGGTCTCGGCGCCGTCCGGGCATTCGTAGAAGCCGACCTTCTTCCCCGCCTTCGTCAGCCGGAGGGCCAGGGCCTCGAAACCGGCGGCCGCCCGGGCCGGCGGATGCGCCGCGAGCAGGGGGAAGACGTCCGAGGAACGGACGGCCAGGATGCCGGCCAGGCCGGCCTCCAACCCGCCGGTGAGGAACGTCAGCGATGAGCCTCTGGCCGCATGGGCCCGGAGCAGAGCTTTCAACGTCCGGCCGCTGACGAGAGGCCTGTCGGCCGGGATGGCGACGATGTCGCATTCGGGATAGCGTTCGAGGATCGGGCGCACGGCGGCGAGAACGGCCAGGAGGGCCGGCCGCCGGGCACTCGCCCGTTCACCGGCGGGGAGCAGGAAGACGGGCCTTGCCGTTTCGACGCCCTTGATCAGGTTCTCCCACCCGTCCCGGCCGGCATCCTCGGCCCCGGAGACGACCAGGACCGCGTCCGGGTCGAGCCCGAGCGCCGCATCGAGGACGTGGGCGCCAAGGGGCCGTCCCAGGACCGTTTGGAAGACCGTGCGTTCTCCCCCCCCCGAAAAAAGAACGACGGTTTTTCGTTTCATACGAGCTTGGTGATCAGCTTGAACTTCTTGTCTTCCCACAGGGCTTCGAAGTCGGGCTCGTTCTGGGCGATGACGGCGAAGCTCTTGTCCTTCTGGATGGCCTTCTTGAGCAGCTCGAGGGCGTCGTCGGTCTGGCCCATCTGACAATGGGCATCGGCCAGCAGATAGTGGACGAGCCCCTCCCTCTCCTTGTATTCCAGGGCCTTCTCGAGGGCCTTGACCGCGCCGGGGTAATCCTTCTGGTTGATCCTGGCGACGGCAAAGCGGTAATGGTCCTCGAAGCCCTTGAGCGGCGGGCCGTCCTTCTTCGGACGCTTCTGGACGATGGCGAGATAGGCCTTGGCCCGATCGACCACTTCCTTGTCGACCGGATATTTCTCGATGAAGTCCTTGAACGCCGCGGTGGCCTTGTCGAATTCGCCCTTCTGGAACTCCTTGACGGCCTGGCCGAACGCCGCCAGGGCCTTCTGATACTCGTCCTTTTTCGATCGTTGTTCGCGCACGGTTGTTCCTCTCGATAACGGATGAATTGCGCTTATTTTACACGAGATGCCGTTTTTTGACAACAACTCCGGGACGACTCGGTCGGGTCGCCGGGGCCATATGCCCGCGACCATCCCTCGCCTCCCGGGGAGAGGGCCAAGAAGGTTTGGCATCTGTGGTAGAATAGCGGGGATGAAGAAGCGGCTGGAAGAGATCCTGGAGAAGGTCCGCGACGGCCAGCTCACGCCCGCTCAGGCCCTCGAGAGGCTCGAGGACTTTCCCTATTGCGACCTCGATTTCGCCAAGGTCGACCACCTCCGCGAAGTGGCCAAGGGCACGCCGGAGATCGTCTTCGGCCTGGGCAAGACGCCCGTCCAGATCGTCCGTATCTCCCGGGAGATCCTCAAGAAGGGCTCGAATCTCCTGGTCACCCGCGTCGAGCCGGCGGTCTGGGCCAAGGTCAAGGGCAAGATCCCCGGGGCCGCCTACAACGAAGCGGCCCGGACGGTCAGCCGTCTCCAGGCCAAGCCGCCCGCCGGCCGGGGCACGATCGTCGTCCTGACCGCCGGAACCTCGGACATACCGGTCGCCGAAGAGGCCGCGGTGACCGCGGAGCGCCGGGCCCGCGTGATCGTCGCCGTGGCCGGCATGGAGGGCGCGCTGCCGAGCGTCGTCGCCGGCCTGGTCAAGGTCCCGGTCGTCGCCGTGCCGACGAGCATCGGCTACGGCGCCAGCTTCAAGGGGCTGGCCGCCCTGCTGGCCATGCTCAACGCCTGTCCGGGGGGCGTGGCCGTGGTCAACATCGACAACGGCTTCGGGGCCGCCTTCCTGGCCAGCCAGATCAATCACCTCTAGCGCGGAAAAACGGACGGGCATCGTCCGAAAGAATAGCGGATCAGAAGCATTTCATGGAGATCATTGACCAGGTCAGGGGGGCCTCGTCCATAGTCGAGATCGCCTCCCAGTATACGACCTTGAAGAGGCGGGGCCGAAAATGGGTCGGCCTGTGCCCGTTCCACACCGAAAAGACCCCGTCCTTCACCGTCGACGAGGACAAGCAGCTCTACCACTGCTTCGGCTGCGGGGTCGGCGGGGACGTGTTCTCGCTGGTCATGGAGAGGGAGAACCTGACCTTCCCCGAGGCCCTCAGGAGCCTGGGCGAGCGCTATCACGTCCCGATGCCGGCCCAGCAGAGGGTCCGTCCCGAGGTCCTCAAGCTCGAGGAGAAGCTGTTCAAGACGAACGAGCTCGCCCTCGGCTATTTCAGGAAGAACCTCGTCGGGACCGCGGAGGGAAAGAAGGCCCTCGATTACCTGAAAAATCGGGGCCTGTCGGACGAGACCATCCAAACGCTCAAGATCGGCTACGCCCTGAACGCCTGGACAGCCCTCATCGATTTCTTCAAGTCCAAGGACGTGCCGATCTCCCTGCTCGAGAAGGGCGGGCTGGCCCTGCCCGGGTCGCGGCCGGGGGAATACCGCGACCGCTTCCGGGGCCGGGTCATCTTTCCCATCTTCAGCCTGACCGGCCGGGTGGTCGCCTTCGGCGGCCGGACGGTCGTCGACGCCGAGCCGAAGTACCTCAACTCGCCGGAGACGCCCCTCTATTCCAAGGGCAAGCTCCTCTACGGGCTCAATTTCACCAAGGACGCCATCCGGCGTGAGGGAGCCTCCATCCTGGTCGAGGGCTACACCGATTTCTCGTCGCTCTACCAGGCCGGCATCACCAACGTCGTCGCCTCGCTCGGCACGGCCCTGACGCCCTGGCAGGTCGGCCAGGTCATGCGCTTCGCCTCGCGCCTCATCGTCAACTACGACGGAGACAGTGCCGGGCGGACGGCCGCGGCCAGGGCGGTGCCGCTGGGCCTCGAGAAGGGCCTGAACATCGAAGTCCTCGTCCTGCCGGACGACCTCGATCCCGACGCCTACCTCAGGAAGCACGGCCGCGACCGCTACCTGGCCGCGCTGAAGAAGACCGTCACCGGACTGGATTTCCTGGTCGATGCCCTCAGCGCCGGCGTCCCCATGAACATCCCCGAAGAAAAGGGCCGGATCGCCCGGGCCGTCGTCCGGGAGATCGAGAAGGTCCCCGACGCCGTCGCCCGGAGCGAATATCTGAGGCGGGCCAGCGCCAAGCTCGGCATCTCGGAGGAGCTCGTCCGCAACATCGTCGAGAACAGGGCCCCGGACAAGGGACCCGAGGAGGCCGGGCTCTTCTGCCCGGCCGAGAAGCGTCTCTTCCAGATCCTGATGGGCGACCGGACGCTCGCCCCCGACATCTTCGCCGAGTGCGGCGAGGAGATCTTCGAGGGTCTGCGGAGCGAGCCGATCTTCCGCCACATCCTGGAGTGTTTCAAGAACGACGGGGACTGGAGCTTCGCCGGCCTGCAGGGCAAGGTCCCGCCGGCCCTGTTGTCGCAGCTGGCCCGGGCCCTGTTCGAGAAGTCGTCGGCCGGCTCCGTCGAGGAAGCCCAGGATTGCCTGCGGTCCCTGCGCCGGGTCCACCTGCAGAACCGGCTCAAGGACATCCAGCAGAAGATCGCCCGGTCCGAGAAGAAGGGGGAGAAGGAAGAGCTTCTGGCCCTTCTCTACCAGAAGCAGGACGTGACCAAGCAGATCCTGTCGATGACATGAACGGGAAGAAAAGGCCATGACCATCCGTCAAAAAGAAGTCCAGGGTCGGAAAAGAGGTGTGCCCCGTGTCTCCGGATAACAAGTTCCACAAGGACGAGATCTCCCAGCTCATCTCCAAGGGCCGCAAGCAGGGCTATCTGCTGTTCGAGGAGATCGACAAGACCTTCACCGAGGACCTCGACTCCGAGGAGGATTTCGACGATTTCCTGTCGTCGATGGGCGATTACGGGATCAAGATCCTGGACTCGCGCCAGAAGGAGATGATCCCCCAGCGGCGCAAGAGCGACCTCGTCTCGACCCACGGCCTGGAGCGGACGACCGACCCGGTCAAGCTCTATCTGCGCGAGATGGGCAACATCTCGCTCCTGACGCGCGAGGGCGAGATCGCCATCGCCCGCGAGATCGAGCGGGGCGAGAAGAGCATCATCAAGGCCCTCAGCCGGACGCGCCTCGTCCTCAACCAGGTCCTGGCCCTCGAGGACCGGATCAAGGAGAATCCCTTCATCATCCAGGAGATGTTCGACGTCTCCGAGGAGGACGTCGCCGAGGGCAAGCTCGAGGAGAAGAAGAAGCAGATCCTGGCCAAGGTCAAGAAGATCAGGGACCTCAGCCGGAGGCTCGACCGCATCCCGGAGAAGAGGAAGACCCTGATCAGCCGCGGCCGGGTCATCGTCAAGATCAGCCGGACCATCCGCGACCTCAGCCTCCGCTCGGCCCACCGCGAGAGGATCATCGACGAGCTGCGGACCCGGCTCAAGGCCATCAACGACCTCGAAGACACCCGCGACGACTGGTCCGCCGCCCTGGCCAAGAAGAAGAAGGACGATCCCGTCCTCAAGCAGAAGCTCCGCGACGTCAGCAAGGAGCTCCGCAGGCAGACGACCGAGATCGGGCTCGATCCGGAATCGCTGCGGCGGGCCGTCCGGGCCATCACGGCCGGCAAGAAGGTCAGCGACCAGGCCAAGAAGGAGCTGGTCGCGGCGAATTTGCGCCTGGTCGTCTCGATCGCCAAGAAGTACAGCAACCGCGGCCTCCAGTTCCTCGACCTCATCCAGGAAGGCAACATGGGCCTGATGAAGGCCGTCGAGAAGTTCGAGTACCGCCGCGGCTACAAGTTCTCGACCTACGCCACGTGGTGGATCCGGCAGGCCATCACCCGGGCCATCGCCGACCAGGCCCGGACCATCCGCATCCCTGTCCACATGATCGAGACGATCAACAAGCTCATCCGCGTCTCGCGGGCCCTCGTCCAGGAGATCGGCCGCGAGCCGACGAGCGAGGAGATCGCCAAGAAGATGGACATGCAGGTCCACAAGGTCCGCAAGATCATCAAGATCGCCCAGGAGCCCATCTCCCTGGAGACGCCCATCGGCGAGGAGGAAGACAGCCACCTCGGCGACTTTATCGAGGACAAGCTCATCCCCTCCCCGCCCGACACGGTCATCCACATCAACCTCAAGGAACAGATCGAGGAGGCCCTCAAGTCGCTGACCGACCGTGAGGGCCGTGTCCTCAAGATGCGCTTCGGCCTCGGCGACGGCAACGAGCACACGCTCGAGGAGGTCGGCCAGCAGTTCAAGGTGACGCGCGAGCGCATCCGCCAGATCGAGGCCAAGGCCCTCCGCAAGCTCAAACACCCCAGCCGAAGCAAGAAGCTCCGGTCGTTCACCAACGGGTATTGGAGCTGAGCCGTCGGCGCATCC
>JAPKZE010000110.1 GCA_026393955.1 Candidatus Aminicenantota bacterium | reverse complement strand
TCATCATGCTCGCCGTGGCGGTGTTATAAGGCGATGGAGGGATCCGCATCATGAACGTTCTCGGCCTACCGATCCTGACCTTCCTCACGTTCCTCCCGGTCGCCGGGATGCTCGTCGTCCTGGCCCTGCCCGGATCGAGGGCCCGGGCGATCAAGATCGCCGCCAACGTCTTCGCCGGCCTCGAGCTTGCGGCAACGCTCCTTCTCCTGACCCGGTTCGACGCCGCCTCCGGGGAGATGCAGCTGGTCGAGCGCCTGCCCTGGATCAAGTCCCTCGGGGCCCAGTACCTCCTCGGCGTCGACGGCATCTCGCTCCTCCTTATCCTCCTGACCTCGCTGCTGACCTTCGTGGCCACCCTGTCCTCATGGGATGCCGTCAAGGGCCGGCTGAAGGAATACTACGTCTTCCTGCTCCTGCTCGAGACGGGCATGATCGGCGTCTTCCTGGCCCTCGACCTCCTGCTCTTCTACGTCTTCTGGGAGGTCGTCCTCGTCCCGATGTACTTCCTGATCGGCATCTGGGGCGGGGAGAGGCGCCTCTACGCGGCCATCAAGTTCTTCCTCTATACCCTCTTCGGCTCGGTGTCCATGCTCATCGGCATCCTGGTCCTGAGGGGCCAGCACCAGACCTTCGACTGGACGGCCATGGTGGCCGCGGGGGCCGTCATCCCGGCCGCCCTCCAGGGCTGGATCTTCCTGGCCTTCTTCCTCGGGTTCGCCATCAAGGTGCCCATGTTCCCCTTCCACACCTGGCTTCCCGACGCCCATGTCGAGGCGCCGACGGCCGGCTCGGTCATCCTGGCCGGCGTCCTGCTGAAGATGGGCGCCTACGGCTTCCTCCGCTTCTCCCTGCCGCTGCTGCCCGAGGCCGCGCGCCGCTACGCCCCGGCCATGGCCGTGCTGGCCCTCGTGTCCATCGTCTACGGAGCGCTCGTCTCGCTCATGCAGAAGGACATGAAGAAGCTCATCGCCTACTCCTCGGTCTCGCACATGGGTTTCGTCATGCTGGGCCTGTTCGCCCTGACCCCGATGGCGGCCAAGGGCGCGGTCCTGCAGATGATCAACCACGGCCTGTCGACCGGCGCCCTGTTCCTCATCGTCGGGGTCCTCTACGAGCGCCGCCATACCCGTCTCATCGCCGAGTTCGGCGGCCTGTCGGCGCGGATGCCGGTCTACGCCGCGGTGTTCCTGGTCATGACGATGTCGTCCATCGGCCTGCCCGGGCTCAACGGCTTCATCGGCGAGCTCATGATCCTCATGGGCACCTTCCCGGTGAGCGGACTGTGGACGGCGATCGCCGCGACGGGCATCGTCCTCGGCGCCGGCTACATGCTCTGGCTCTACCAGCGGGTCATGTTCGGGCAGATCGTCCACCCGGCCAACGAGTCCCTCAAGGACCTGACCGTCCGGGAGTTCGCGACCTTCCTGCCGCTCCTCGTCCTGGTCTTCTGGATCGGCCTCTTCCCCCGGCCGTTCCTGGACATCATCGACAAGCCGGTCGAAAAGATCATCCGCATCGTCAACCCCGCGCACTTCGAGGCGCCGCGATGACCGTCCCGGCCGGCTACGGACTGAGGCCCCTGGCGCCCGAGCTCGTCCTGCTCGGAGCGGCGGTGGCGGCCCTGTTCGTCCATCTCTTCGCCGGCCGGCGCGGGCGGCGCGCGGCCGGATATGTCGCCCTGGCCGGGACCGGCGCGGCCGGCCTCGCCCTGGCCCTGACGCCGGCTTCGTCGGAGGCCCTCTTCGGCGGCCACTTCATCGCCGACCCCTTCGCCCTGTATGTCAAGGCGGTCCTCCTGCTTGCCGGAGCGCTGTCCCTCGTCTTGGCCTTCCGCTTCTTCGACGTCGAGGGCGGCGAGCCGGGCGAAGCCTACACGCTGATGCTCCTGGCCATGGTCGGCATGATGGCCGCGGTCTCGGCCGCCGACGTCGTTACGACCTACGTCGGCTTCGAGCTCTTCGCCATCCCCTCCTACGTGCTGGCCGGGATCTTCAAGAAGGAGCGGCGCTCGGCCGAGGCTGGGATCAAGTATTTCTTCCTGGGCACGCTCAGCTCGGCCATCATGCTGCTCGGCCTGGCCCTGGTCTTCGGCCTGGCCGGGACGACGGCTTACGCCGGGGCCGGCCCGGCCTTGGCCGGGGCGCCGAGCCGGGCCGTGATCGTGGCCATGGCCCTCGTCTTCGCCGGCCTCTTCTTCAAGGCCGCCTTCGTCCCCTTCCACATGTGGGCGCCGGACGTCTACGAGGGCGCGCCGACGCCCCTCGTCGTCTTCCTCTCGACGGCCCCCAAGGCCGCGGTCGTGGCCGTGCTCGTCCGGGCCATGACCGCGCTCTTCGGCGCGCAGAGCCCGGCCTGGAGCCTCGTCCTCCAGGCGGCCGCCGTGGCGACCATGTTCTGGGGCAACCTGGCCGCGCTGACCCAGAAGAGCCTCAAGAGAATGCTGGCCTACTCGGCCATCGCCCAGGCCGGCTATCTCGCCATCGGTCTGGCCGCCTGGGGGGACACGGCCCGGATGGCCGTCCTCTATTATATCGTCGCCTACATCGTCATGAACGGCGCCGCCTTCGGGCTCATTCTGCTCGCCGCGAGGGGAGGCCGCTTCGACGAGACGATCGACGGCCTCAGGGGCCTCGTCCGGCGGGCGCCGGTCGCGGCGGCCAGCGTCCTGGTCGTCCTCCTGTCGCTGACGGGCATTCCGCCGACCGCCGGGTTCATGGGCAAGTACTTCCTGTTCACAGCGGCCGTCGAGAAGGGGATGATCCTGCTGGCCGCCGCCGGGGCGCTGAACTCGGCCATCTCGCTGTTCTATTACTTCCGCATCGGCAAGGCCATCTTCCTGGAGGACGCGGCGCCGGACGCCGGCACCGGGGGACCTGAAGGCATCTCCCGAACCGTCACGGCCGTCCTGGCCGTCTCCGCCGCGGCCCTGCTCCTCCTCGGACTCCTGCCCGGCCTTCTGACGGCCCCGGCCGTCCGGGCCGTCCTCGGCGGCTGATGTCCGCCGCTTTTGCCCTTCCGGCCCGATTTGATATGATGTCGGACCGGAAGCCCATGAACGGAGCGAACACCCCGGTCTACGACGTCGTCGTCATCGGCGGCGGTGTCGTCGGCTGTGCCGTCCTGCGGGAGCTTTCGCGCTACGACCTCCGGCTCTTGCTCGTCGAGCGGGAGTCGGACCTGGCCGAGGGCGTGAGCAAGGGGAACAGCGGCGTCATCCACGCCGGCTTCAATGTCCCGCCCCGGTCCCTCAAGGCCCGGACCAACGTCGCCGGCCTCAAGCTCAGCTATGAGCTGGCCTCGACGCTGGGAGTCCCCCACCGCAAGACCGGCAAGCTCGTCGTCGCCCTGGCCGACGAGGACCGGTTCCGCCTCGAGGAGCTCAA
>JAPKZE010000205.1 GCA_026393955.1 Candidatus Aminicenantota bacterium | reverse complement strand
GCCTGGTCACGGTCCTCACCGACATGCCGCTCGAGCCGGACCGCCCGCTCGACCGCGACTGCCGCTCCTGCCATGCCTGCGCCGCCGCGTGTCCGGCCCGGGCCATCAAGGACACCCGGGAGGCCTTCGACCATCTGGCCTGCTACGAGACGCTCAAGGATTTCCGCAAGAAGGGCTACACGACGCAGTTCATCTGCGGCATCTGCGTGCGGGATTGCCGCGGCCCCAAGTAGGGCCGGGACCTATTCGGGCTTCAGGGGATTCCGGACCTTCAGTCCCGGCAAGCGGCTGAAGTCCCTGTCGATCGTCCACAGCTCGCTCACGCCGTGCCGGAGGCAGATCGCCGCCACGCGCGCGTCGTGGACCGCCGGCCCCGCGATCTTGCCGGCGAGGAGGAGCGACCGGAGCCGGGCCCAATGACCTTCGTCCTCGCCCAGCAGGACCAGGCCCGGCGATTCGAGCCAGGCGTCCACTTGTTCGACCGCCAAGTCCAAGGGTGTCGGGGGCGCGTAGATGCGGGGATGGGTCGCGATGGCCAGGAACTCGTGAATACAGGGCCAGGGAATGGCCCAGGGGGCCCGGCCTTCGGACAGCCCGGTCAGGCATTCCAGGGACGCGGCATGCCACGGGGAGTCCTCGCGGTGGGCGTAAACGAGGATATTGCTGTCGACGGCGATCATCCGCCCCGCTCCTCGTAGCCGATGGCCAGGATCTGGTCCCAGGTCGCTCCCGCCAGACGGGGCTGAAGCCCGCCGCCTTTGAACGACGCCCGGCGGAGCTTGAAGGCCCCGGGCATCCGGTCTCGCCGCTCGGCTACGACCTTCCTGAGGCCCTCGTCCACCAGCGCTTTGAGAGTGGTCTTCTCCTGGCGGGCGACCTTCCGGGCCTCTTCGAAAAGGCCGTCGGCAATATGTATGGTCGTTTTCATATGGCTAGCCATATCATACTCTATCAGATCTGTCAATGTGTCACCAATGTATCTGACCCAGCCTGGGCCGGGCGCGACTCTCCGGACGGGGATAGAACCCGATGCCGCCATATTTATTGAGACGACCGGGGGTTCGTGGGATTCTCAGACGGGCCCGATGGGCTCCTCGATCGACACCGCCTCCAGGCCCCCGAGGTGCCGGGCCCCCGTCTCCGTGACGACCATGCAATCCTCGATGCGGATGCCGAATTCGCCGTAGAGGTAGATGCCGGGTTCGTTGCTGAAGGTCATGCCCGTCTCGAGCTTGAGAGTGTTCCCTTTGACGAGATACGGGTACTCGTGAACCTCCATGCCGATGCCGTGGCCGAGGCGGTGGGCGAAGTGCTTGTAGCCGGGCCCGAACCCGGCTTCGTCGACGACCTTGCGGGCCGCGGCGTCGACCGATTCGCATGTCGCCCCGGGCCGGGCCGCCTTCAGCGCGGCGGCCTGGGCCTTGCGGACGACGTCCCAGACCCGGCGCTGCTTGTCGCTGGGCCGGCCGAAGACGACCGTCCGGGTGATGTCCGAGCGGTAGCCCTCGACCGAGCAGCCGCCGTCGACGAGCACGGGGTCGCCGGCCTGAAGGGTCCGCGACACCTGGGAGCCGTGCGGGAAAGCGGTGTTGGGCCCGAACTGCGGCCCGCCGCCGCCCGACGATCCCAGTTTCTGCGTCGCCGCGGCGATGGCCCCGGCTAGGTCGCGCGTCTCTATGCCTTCGCGGATGGACTTGAAGCCCTCGCGGTAGGCCAGCTTCGTGATCCGGTTGGCCAGGTCCATGTAGGCGATCTCCTTGGCCGTCTTGGTTCCGCGGCAGCCCTCGGTGACGGGCGCCCCGTCGACGATCTGGGCCGCGACGAGTGTCCGGCGCAGGCCGTGGACCTCGAAGGCCCGGAGGTCGGGCGCCGTGCCCAGCCGGCCGGTCGAGGCGCCGATGTCCTTGAGAACGCCGCCGATCAGGGCGTAGGGATCCTCGTGTTCTTCCCACGTCCGGATCTCCTGGCCGGCCGGGACGAGCTCCTTGGCCCGGGGCGCCTCGAAGGCCGGGCAGACCCAGATGGGGTCCTTCTTGAGGCCGAGGACGACGCCGAAGACGCGCTCGCTCAGCCACCAGCCGACCTTGGTGAAATAGAGGAGGTTGGTGCCGCCGCCGATGAAGACGGCGTCGAGGCCGTTGGCGGAGAGCAGGCGCCTGGCCTTTTCCTGGCGCGCCGCGTAGTCTTCGGCCGTGAGCGGCTCGATCCCCGTCACGAGGTTCTTGAGCTCCTGCGGGACGGCGGGTCCGGACGGTCCCGCGGCCGGCGCGGTCCCGGCCCCGGCGAGGCGTGGGAGCGCCAGCGCGGCCAGCGATACCGTCCCGGTCTTGATGAACGAACGGCGGGTGGGCGACATGATGGGCACCTCCTCGAGCGGACAGGAATATCACATTCGGGGCCGCGGGAAAAGCGCGGCGTTCAGTCGTCGAGACCGCGGATGAAATCCTCCACCTTCATCACCAGGTCCCTGTTGCCGATGAAGAGGGGCGTCCGCTGGTGGAGGGAGTCCGGAGTGATGTCGAGGATGGGTCCCCGGCCGTCCGAAGCGTAGCCGCCGGCCTGTTCGGCGATGAAGGCGAGCGGCGCGGCTTCGTAAAGGAGCCGCAGCTTGCCGGTCCGCGCCTTGGGGTCTTTCGAGTCGGCCGGGTAATAGAAGACGCCGCCCGCGAGCAGGTTGCGGTGGAAGTCCGAGACGAGCGTCCCGATATAGCGCAGCGACAGTCCCTTGATGTCGCTCTCGTGGCCCTGCAGGTATTCCGTATAGCGCTGGACGCCGAGGCTCCAGTACAGCTGGTAGCCGAGGTTGACGCTGAAGTACTTGGCCTTGGGGATGGCGATGTTCGGATGGGACAGCAGGAACTCGCCGACCGACGGATCGAGGGTGAAGCCGTGGACGCCGTGGCCGGCCGTATAGACGAACATCGTGCTCGTCCCGTAGGCGATGTAGCCCGCGGCGACCAGGTTCCGGCCGGGCTGGAAGAACTCCGATTCGTCGACCGGTCCGGACTCCTTCACCCGCCGATAGATGCCGAAAATGGTGCCCACGGGCATGTTGAAGTCGACGTTCGAGGAGCCGTCGAGAGGATCGAAGACGAGCAGGTACTTGCCCATGGGGTACTTGTCGGGGATGGGCATGAACGCGGCGTTCTCCTCCGAGGCCAGGCCGGCCAGCCGGCCGGTGTGGTCGGTCAGCCGCGTGATCGTGAGGTCGGCGAAGCGGTCGAGTTTCATGACCTTTTCGCCCTGGATGTTGATGTCGCCCGTGAGGCCGAGGATCTCAGCCAGGCCGGCCCGCGCCGTCTTGCTGGCGATGACCTTGCCGGCCAGGGCCAGGTCGTACAGGATGTTGGTCAGAGTGCCGGTCGCCTCGGGGTGGAAGGTCTGCTCGTCGAGGATGTGGCGCTCGATGGTGATGATGGGAGAGGGATCCGCTTGATCGGCCATGTCGCCTCCTCGATCTCTGTGCTTCCTTGGGGAAGCCTAAAGTTAGCACGATTCGCGCCGGCGTTCAAGACGGCGAGCGGCTTGTCAGGGCGGGGCGGCCTCGGCTATAATCGGCCCAATACCCGAATGGGGACCGATGTGGGACGCCGCAAAACCTCTTTCTATCTCTCTCTTCTCGCCGGGGCGGTCATCGTCGGTCTCAGCATCTTCGGCTTCACCGGCCTCCCGTCGCGCCCGGCCATCCCTTGGGAAGCCCTGGCGCGGGCGACCGGCGTTCCCGTCGACCTCATGCCCCGGGCCGTCGTCCGGGCCGACGGCTTCGAGATCAGAGACCGCGATTTCGATTACCAGTTCATCACCGCCCACCACCGGGTGGGGGACCCGATCGAGTTCGTCGTCGCGGCCGCCGACGGCCGGGAGGTCACCGTCCGCGAGCCGCTCGTGGCCTTCTACGCCAAGCGCGGCATGCCCCTGGTCTTTCTCCTGACGGGAGCCTTCGGCTTCCTCATGGGCTTCGGCGTCTTCATCCTCCGCGCCGAGGACCGGCGGGCCCGCCTGTTCTTCTGGCTGTGCATGGCCTTTTCCTCGGCCGTGATGATCAGCGGCGAGTGGTACGGCGTCCAAGGGCGCCCCGTGCGGCTCATCCCCGGTGTCCTGTTCTTCTTCGCCTACACCCTGACTCCGGTCCTCCTGCTGAAGTTCGTCCGGACGTTCACGGCCCGCGAGCGGCCCCGGGGCGAGCCTTTCCTCTGGGCCGCGGCGCTCCTCTTCGGCGGCTTCTTCAGCGCGGTCGTCGTCGCCGCCCTGCTCGTCCCCTCGATCGCGATCTTCCGCTTGAAGATCTATTTCAGCATCTTCCGTCTCTTCTTCGCCGTCGTGTCCATCGCGTCGGTCGTCATTCTCTTCCGGGCCTTCCGCTCCGCGCCGTCGCGCGAGCGGCGGGACCAGATCCGCTGGGTCCTCTACGGCCTCGTCGCCGGCCTCGGCCCGTTCATGTTCCTGTACACCCTGCCCCGGATCTTCTGGTCGAGCTCGCCTCTCAGCGAGGAGTCCGCCAGCGTCTTCTTCGCCATCCTGCCGCTGGCCCTGGCCTTCGCCATCCTCAAGTACAGGCTGCTCAACATCAGGGTCATCATCAACCGCAGCGTCGTCTATTCGTTGCTGACCACGGTCACCGTCGGGGTCTATCTGCTCTCGATCGAGGGGCTCAAGACGCTCTTCGCCGCCCGCCCCGGGGCCGGCCGCGGCTGGATCCCGGTCGGATCGGCGTTCATCGCGGCCATGGTCTTCGCCCCGGCCCGGTCCCGGATCCAGGTCCTCGTCGACCGGGCCTTCTTCCGGCAGAGCTACGACTACCGCCGGGCCCTGCTCGGCTTCACGACGGCGGCCGGGGAGGCCCACAGCGCTACCGACCTCCTGGCGCTCTTCTCCGGGACGCTCGACGAGGCGCTGCCCGTGGAGAAGATCGGCGCCTTCGTCCCGGCCCAGGCGGCCGGGGAACCCGGGACCGCCCTGAGGCTCGGGATCGACGACGAAGCGCTCGCCGCCGTCCTGGCCGCTCCCGGCGGCCGGGAGGAGCCCCTGAAGAGCGACGGGCTCCGGCGCACTGGCTTCGAGTCCGTCCTCCCCTTGCTGCTCGGCGAGGCCGGGCCGTGCGGCTGGATCTTTGTCGGCCCGAAGAGGTCGGGCCTGGACTTTACGGACAATGACCGCGAGCTCCTCCGGGCCCTGGCCGCCGAGCTGGCCGCCGCCCTGAGCCGCGTCCGGCTCCAGGAGGAAGTCATCTACGAGCGGGCCTCGCGCGAGAAGCTGGAGGAGATCGGACGGCTGAAGACCGAGTTCATCTCCTCGGTGTCCCACGAGCTGAGGACGCCCATGACATCGCTTCAGTCGATCTCCGAGCTGCTCAAATCGGGCAAGGTGGCCGATGCGTCGCGGCGCGACGAGCTCCTCGAGCTCATGGCCGGAGAGTGCGGCCGGCTCGGCCGCTATCTCCACAATGTCCTCGATTTCGGCCGCATCGAGCAGGACGCCAAGCGCTACGACATCCGGGAGACCGACCTCGGACCGGTCGTCGCCGGCGTGATCGAGATCGTACGCTCGGCGGCGGCCGGGGAGGAGCTGGAGCTGGAGGTCCGGCGGCCCGACGGGCCGGTCCCGGTCGAGGCCGACGCCGACGCGGTCCGCCAGGCCCTGCTCAACCTCGTGGACAACGCCGTCAAGTACAGCGCGGGGCCGAAGCGTGTCGCCGTGCGGCTCGCCGCGACCGCGGACGGCGCCGAGATCGGCGTCAGCGACAGCGGGATCGGCATCGCCCCCGAAGACCGCCAACGGATCTTCGAGGCGTTCTATCGCTCGCCGGAGGCCGTCCGGCACGATCCGAAAGGCGTCGGCCTGGGGCTGAAGATCGTCAAGCACATCATGGACGCCCACGGCGGGAGCATCGCCGTCGAGGGCGGCCCGGGGCGCGGCACGACCGTCACCCTGAAATTCCCGAGAAGGCGGAACCCATGAAAAAGATCCTGATCATCGACGACGACCGGGTCCTGCGTCAGACGCTGGCCGCGGCCTTGGAGGCCGAGGGCTACGGGGTGTCCGAGGCGTCCGACGGACGGGAGGGACTGAACAAGGCGCTCAAGACGGCCTTCGACCTCGTCGTGCTCGACGTCGTCATGCCGGCCCTGGGCGGGCTCGAGGTCTGCCGCAAGCTCCGGGAGGCCGGCCGCCAGGTCCCCCTCATCGTCATGTCCGGGAAGAAGAAGAAGGAGATCGACAAGGTCCTCGGCCTCGAGCTCGGCGGGGACGACTACCTGACCAAGCCCTTCGGCACGGACGAGTTCATCGCCCGCGTCCACGCCATGCTGCGGCGGTCGCGGCCCGAGGTCCCGGAGATCGAGGACCTCGCCTTCGGCGACCTGGTCATCGACTTCCAGAAGAAGATGGCCTCCAAGGCCGGTCGGGACCTGCACCTGACCGCCCGGGAGTTCAGCCTGCTCCGGCTGCTCGCCGGCTGCGAGGGTCAGGTCGTCTCGCGCGAGACCATCCTCAACAAGGTCTGGGAATACGAGAAGTACCCCACGACGCGGACGATCGACACCTTCATGTACAATCTGCGCCGCAAGGTCGAGGACGATCCGTCCTCGCCCCGGCACCTGATCACGGTGCCGTGGCTCGGCTACAAATTCCAGCGCTGACTATTTCTTCTTGCAGGGGATCCAGATCTCGGTCCGCAGATCCTCCGGCTTCATCCCCATGGGATTCTGGTCCAGATAGCGTTCGAGCACGGGGCCGCCGGATTCGTACCCGTTGGCCGCCAGCCAGGCCGTCATCTTCTCGATGGTGGCCCCGGCTTTCGCGTAGGGCCCCACGTGCATGGCCACGGCCAC
>JAPKZE010000097.1 GCA_026393955.1 Candidatus Aminicenantota bacterium | reverse complement strand
GTCGTCGATGTCAAGGACAGCCAGATGAACGCGACGAACCTGGACTTGCAGACGCTGCAGGATGTCGGGCAGCAGATGCGCTGGAAGAGCTCGACCGACTTGATCAACCTGGCTCCCGGGGTCGTCGGCGGCAGCGCCATGGGCGCCGCGTCCGCCGTCAGCAACCAATGGCAGATCGACGGCCAGAGCCTCCTCACCTATGTCGGCAGCGGCGAAGACTGGCAGTACCCGGACCTCGACATCCTCGAGGAAGCCAAGATCTCGGGCTCGGGCGCCAACGCCGAGTACGGCAATTTCACCGGCGCGATGCTGAACCTGATCACCAAGAGCGGCGGCAACGCCTTCGAGGGCCTGGTCTCTTTCTCGTATTCCCCGTTCGGCTGGAACGTGAACAATTTCGATCCGACCGATCCCCTCTATTCGATGTACCAGTCCCCTCCGCGCAAGCAGTATTACGATTTCCACGCGGGCCTCGGCGGGCCGATCATCAAGGACAAGCTCTGGTTCTACATTTCCGGAGGGACGATCCAGCAGCAAACGGAGATCACGTCGTCCCAGGAGGGCTCCTCTCTGGGCGTGGAGACCAGCCAGATCCCCAAGGGATTCGCCAAGCTCACCTTCCAGATCAACAAGAACAGCCGGCTCTCGGCGTTCGCGGAATACGAATACTGGAACATGGACAACTTCGGCTTGAGCATCAACCGTCCGGCGGAGGCCACGAGCAAGCAAGCGGGTCCGGCCATGCCCATCGGCCTCAATTTCCTCCATACCTTCTCGGAAAACACTTTCGTCGAGGTCAGGCTGGGCTACTTCCGCGGGTACTGGGAGCAGATCCCGAACAACGGGAGGGACGTTTCCCAGCGCTACGACTGGATGACGGGGATGTATTCGGAGAATGCCGGGAGCTGGAGCGAGAACCTTTCGGACCAGATCAACGCCTCGGCGACTCTGACGCACCATGCGGAGGATTTCCTGAAGGGCTCCCACGATTTCAAGTTCGGCGTCGAGTACATGAGAGCGCGGGACAACATGAGGCAGGATTACAACGGGGGCTTCACCTACACCGACAACTACTACGGCTACAGCTACACTTACGGGGACTACCGCTACATGACCTTTGCCTATTCCTACGGCTTCGAACTCAAGTCCAACGGCTGGAAGGCCTCGGTGTTCGCCCAGGATTCCTGGTCGATCGGCAGCCGGGTGACCATCAATCCCGGAGTCCGCTGGAGCACGCAGCGGGGCTACCTCCCGAACCTGCAAAGCGAGGCGTTCTTCAAGCCCGTGGACTATATCGAGCCGCGGATCGGCTTGACCTTCGACATTTTCGGCGACCACACGACGGCGTTCAAGGCCCACTATGGCCGGTTCCATGAATCCTTCAAGACCTGGTACTTCAACGGGGTCGACCCCGGCTACCGCGATTGGGTCGGGTACGAGGTGCTCGATGACGGGGACAAGGTCGAGCTCTGGAGAGTGCCCTACTCCAAGTCCGCCGCCATGGATCCCAAGATCGGCGTGCCCTATTCGGACCAGTTCACCGTCGGGCTGGAACGCACGATCTTGAAGGACGCGTCCGTGGGGCTGACCTACATCTATCGCACCTTCAAGGATTTTACGGGCCGCGTCAACACCACGGCCGTCTGGGAAGAGGGCCCCTACACCTACGAGGATCCGGACGGAAACCCGCAGACGATCCAGGTCTACCGGCAGATCTCCCCGACCGAGCTCGATCAATTCGAGATCACCAATCCCAGGGCCGGCGGGTCGCCGTCGCTGCTGATCACGCCGGAGAACAAGTATTCGGCGCTTTCCGTCACCCTGAATAAGAGGTTCTCCGCCGGCTGGATGGTCCATGTCGACTATACCTACAGCCTGTCCAAGGGGAACATGTATAACTCCGGCACCGCCTCCTGGGGCGGGAACTACTTTGAGAATCCCAACCGGCAGATCAACGCCTACGGCTTCCTGATCAACGACGCTCCGCACGCCCTCAACATCTACGGGACCTTCACCCTGCCCTGGGAGATCTCCTTTTCTCCCCGGTTCACCTACCTGACCGGTTCCAACTGGACCCCCTATGTCCAGGTCAGCGAGATCGCCGGCTCTCCCTGGGTCTTCCTGGAAGACCGGGGATCGCAGAGGGTGCCGTCGCGGACCGCTTTGGACCTCCGTATGGAAAAGATCGTCTCGTTCTCGGCGCGGTATAAGCTGGGGCTTATCCTTGACGCCTTCAATGTCCTCAACCGGGGTGTGCCGACCAGCATCTACGGCCAGGCCAACGGCCCGAATTATGGGAAGGCCAGCGGAGTCTGCGAACCCCGGTATTTCCGAGTGGGGGCGCGGTTCTATTTCTGAGCTCCGCGGCGGATAAGGACGTCCCCCAGGCCGTCGAAAATATTCGCCCGTTGGGAGACGAGGAGAAAACATGATCTATCTTCGCAAGCTCTTGATCCTCGCGCTGACGGTGCTCTTCATGGCCGGCGGCGCGCAGACGCTTCGGCCTCAGGGAACAGCGTCGGCCCCCCAGCGCAACCTGGCGATCGACGATCTGTTCCAGATCAAGGACGTCTCCGAGGCCCAGGTCAGCCCGGACGGAAAGTGGGTCGCTTATACGGTCGGATCCACCAGCCTCAAGGAAGAAAAATCCGAGGCCCAGGTCTGGATGGTCCCGACGGCCGGTGGCGATCCGATCCCGATGACCGCCAAGGGCAGCTCGGCGTCCCGTCCGCGGTGGAGCCCTGATGGAAAATACCTCGCATTCCTCTCGGCCCGGGGCGAGGCGAAGACGCAGGTCTGGCTGCTCGACCGCAACGGCGGGGATTCCCAGCAGCTCACCGAAGTGCGGCAGGGCGTGCAATCCTACGACTGGTCGCCCGACGGCCGCAGGCTGGTGTTGCTGATCCAGGATCCTTCACCGGAAGACCTCGCGGCGGCCAAGGACGAAGAGCAGGGCGTGAAGCCCGCCAGGTCGCGGACCCAACCGCCTTGGGTCATCGACCGGCTGCAGACCAAGCGCGACTACGAGGGGTACCTCGATCGGCGCCGGACCCACCTCTATGTCTTCGACGTTCCGGCGAAGAAGCTGACCCAGATCACCGGCGGCGACTACGACGACTCCCAGCCGGCTTGGGCCCCCGACGGACGTTTCATCGTGTTCGTCAGCAACCGCGACAAGGAACCCGACGCGACGTTCAACACGGAGCTCTGGCTGGTCGCTGCCGATAACCCGGACCGGGGCAAGACCATGGTCCGTCTG
>JAPKZE010000396.1 GCA_026393955.1 Candidatus Aminicenantota bacterium | reverse complement strand
GCGTTGACTTCTCCCCGACCGTGCATTATGCTCCCCTCGCGAAAAAAGGCGACCGCCGCCGTCCCCCGCGAAAGGAGAGCCCGATGGCCCCCATCATCACCCTGAACGCCGTCGATTACGCCATCATCGGCGGCTATATCCTGGTCATGATCCTCGTCGGCTACTCGCTCAAGAAGTACATGAAGACGGGCGAGGACTTCTTCCTCTCCGGCCGGTCCCTGCCGGGCTGGATCACCGGCCTGGCCTTCCTCTCGGCCAACCTGGGCGCCCTCGAAGTCATCGGCATGGTGGCCAACTCGGCCAAGTACGGCATCGCCACCGTCCATTTCTACTGGATCGGCGCCGTCCTGGCCATGGCCTTCCTGGGCGTCTTCATGATGCCGTTCTACTACGGCAGCCGGGTCCGGACCGTGCCCGAGTACCTCAAGCTCCGCTACAACGAGGCGACGCGCGGCCTGAACGCCATCTCCTTCGCCATCATGACCATCCTCATGAGCGGCATCAGCCTCTACGCCATGGCCCTGCTCTTCAAGCTCATGCTCGGCTGGCCCCTCACCGGGAGCATCCTCTTCGCCGCCGTGGTCGTCCTGCTCTACGTCTTCTGGGGCGGCCTGTCCTCTTCGATCTACAACGAGGTCATCCAGTTCTTCCTCATCTGGCTCGGCCTCTTGCCCATCGTCTTCCTCGGCCTCAAGGAGGTCGGCGGGTTCGCCGGCTTCATGGCCAAGCTCAAGGATCCCATGCTCCACGCCGTCAAATACCTCGGGACGAGCAACAACCCTCTCGGCGTCGACTGGTTCGGCGTGGCCATGGGCCTCGGCTTCGTCCTGGCCTTCGGCTACTGGACGACGGACTTTCTGGTCGTCCAGCGGGCCCTGGCGTCCAAGAACCTCAACGCCGCCCGGATGACCCCGATCATCGCTTCGTTCCCCAAGATGCTCGTGCCCATCATCGTCGTCATCCCCGGCCTGGTCGCCCTGCTCGTCCTGCCGGAGTTCAGTCCGGCCTCCCTGCCCACGGCCGACTACAACTCCGCGCTCATCCTGCTCATGAAACACTACCTGCCGAACGGCCTGCTGGGCCTGGCCATCACGGCCCTCCTGGCCAGCTTCATGTCGGGCATGGCCGGCAACGTCACGGCCTTCAACACCATCTGGACCTACGACATCTACGGCAGCTACATCAAGAAGGGCCAGTCCGACGCCCATTACCTGCGGATGGGGAAATACGCCACGGTCTTCGGCATCGCCGTCAGCGTCGGCACGGCCTACATCGCCCAGTCCTTCCCCAACCTCATGGACTACATGCAGCTCATCTTCTCCTTCTTCAACGCCCCCCTCTTCGCCACCTTCCTCCTGGGCATGTTCTGGAAGGGCGCGACAGCCTGGGGCGGTTTCTGGGGGCTGCTCTTCGGCATCTTCACGGCGGCCGGCCACTACATCCTCTACAGGACCGGCGTCATCGGCTACCACAGCGACATGGCCGCGAATTTCTATCAGGCCATCTGGGCCTGGTCGGCCGATTTCGTGGTCACGATCGGCGTCAGCCTCTTCACCGCCAAGCGCGATCCCAAGGAGCTCGTCGGCCTCGTCTTCGGCCTGACGCCGAAGCCCAAGGCCCAGGCCCGCTGGTATGCGCGGCCGGCCGTCTGGGCGGTCCTGGCCCTGGCCATCGCCCTCGTCCTCAACATCCTCTTCTGGTGATCGGGCCCGCGACCCTCTAGGAGCGCACCATGAACGACAAGATCGAAACCGGGGAACAGAAAACGGGAATGAGCCAGGGTCATGTCCTCGACCTCAAGCTGCCCATCGGCTGGCTCCTCAGCGCCTACGGCGTCCTGCTCACGGTCTACGGCCTCGTGACCAAGAAAGAGATGTACGCCATCTCCCTCGGTCTCAACCTCAACCTGGTCTGGGGTATCCTGATGATCGCGATCGGCGGGGCGTTCCTGCTGACCGCGTTCCTCAAGAATAAGAAGAAGGCCGGGCGCTAGTCGCGGCTCTCGCGCAGGCGGATGTAGATCGCCGCGCCGCCGGCCTCGTCGCCCCTCGACTGGACCTCGAACAGGGCCTGCTGGGTCTTGATGAGCTGGGACAGCTGCTTGAAGCCGTAGGTCCGGGGATCGAAGCCAGGATCGAGCTGGCGCAGGTAGAAGCCGATCTCGCCGAGATTGGCCCAGCCGTCCTCGTGGACGGCCATGTCGAAGGCGCCCTTGAGCAGCGGCACGGGGTCGTACTTGGCGCCCGTGTCGGCGCGCTCTTCCGGTTCCTCGCGCTCCTCCCGCGTCTCCTTGCCGCCGCCCTTTCGCCCCGCCCCGCCGCGGTCGCGCCGCCGCGGCTCCCGCGACTCGCGCTGTTCCCGCCCTCGGGGGACGAGGTTCTCGGTGTAGATGAAGATGTTGCAGCCGTTGACGAAGGCCTTGGGCGTCGAGCGCTTGCCGATGCCCATGACGAAGAAGCCCATCTCCCGGATCCGGGTGGCCAGACGGGTGTAATCGCTGTCGCTCGAGACGACGCAGAAGCCGTCGACGAGGTGGCCGTGGAGGATGTCCATGGCGTCGATGATCATGGCGCTGTCGGTGGCGTTCTTGCCGATGGTGTAGCGGAACTGCTGGATCGGCTGGATGGCGCTGTCGTGCAGGGCGTTCTTCCAGCCCGACATGTTGACCGTCGTCCAGTCGCCGTAGATGCGCCGGATGGTCACCAGGCCGTACTTGCCGGCCTCGGCCAGGATCTGCGCGATGAGCGAGGGCTGGGCGTTGTCGCCGTCGATGAGCAGAGCGATCTTCCGTGTTTTTTCTTCGATGAATGGCTCGGCCATTGATTATTCCTTTCTCTAGCGGTCGATTCCCCGCATATCTTAGCCTAATTGGAGGGGAGGTTCAACGGCCCCTTCAGGCCTCTTCGAGGACCTTCCAGCCCAGCGCGCCGGCCAGGTCGTAGACCGGCGCCTTGAGGTCGCCGTAGACGGTCACCCGGTGCCAGCCCCACTCGTCCCATTCGGCAAAGAGCCGCTCGATGTCGCCGACCGGCTCGACGGCCAGCTTCGTCCGGCAGGCCCGGTCGTCCGGCGAGTTGGCCACGGCTTTGCCCTGGTGGAAGAGGATGAGCTTCCTCTCCGGCGAGAACTCGACCGTCGAGGTCATGTAGCCCAGGGGCAGGATCGAACGGACCGCGGCGCCCTGACGGTCCTCCGAATGGGTCAGGATCTCGAAGGGATTCGCCGGGCCGGCCGGGCCGAAGGCCCTGTTCGACGCGACGCAGTGGGCATAGATGATCTGGCGCTGGGCCGTGTCGATGACCGGATCGGAGATATAGCCGGGCCGGCCGTTCGTCAGGGCGGTCATGGTGACCATGGTCGCGGCCGACCGGACGTCGCATTCGCAGCCGCCGACGAGCCCCTCGTTGTTGAGCTCGTGGAAGCCCAAGCACGGATAGGCATGGATGTGGCCGCCGTAGAACCCGCCCAGGCAGTTGATCGTGATGGCGTTGGCGCCGTGCTTCTTCAGGACCGCCTTCTGGCCGAGATACATGGCCGCCGAGGTGACCAGCGTATCCCGCGTGACCCCCTCGACCCGGGCCGCGGTCCTCAGCCAGCGGTCGGCGATGGCCGCGGACTCGTCCTTGTCGGCCGCGGCCCAAGCCTCGTTGACCTCGGCGAAAGGCACGTCGACGACCTCGATGCCCATCTCGGATTTGATGGCCGGGGCGATGCCGGGCCAGCTGCCGCCGACGGCCAGGACCTTCGATTCCTTCATCTTCCGGAGGCAGTCGGCCGTGGAGCAGACGGCCAGCGTGTCGGCCGCGACGCCGGGGTCGCCCGGCCCGGGGGTCGACGAGCGCCGGCTCGCGGCGACCAGGGCCCCGAACTCGTTCGGCGCCCCGCTCTTTTTGACCTTCCCGAAGGCCCCGCACGCGGCCACGAGGTCCTCCGGCCGCGAGGACGCGACGAAGCCGAGGTTTCTCGTCTTCTTGCGCAGGAAATCGGCCGTGTAGACGAGGAAGCCGCCGCTCCCGCCGTATTTGAAATCGACGTAGAGCGTGGGCTGGCCCGATCCGGCGATGGTCTGAACGACGCGGTTCCAGCAGTTGAGCTGGACGACGATGTAGCCGTCGACGGGCGCCGCCGCGTCGCCGGCCAGGATCTTCTGGGCTTCTTCCGGGCCCTTGGCCATGGCCGTCGTGAGGTCCCAGCCCGGAAAGGCCTTGGCCAGGACCGCGGCGGTACGGTCCATGACCGGCTGGAAATCGAAACCCACGTTGGGCCAGTCGGGGCCGGGCTGGACGACGGCGTGGAGGGCGTAGACGACGCGGATCTTCAGCTTCTCCGCCCGGCTGCAGGCCTGGAACAGCCCGGCCGGCGCGAGAACCCCGATGGCCCCGGCCGAAGCGGCGGTCAGGAATCGCCTCCGGCTCAGGGGGCAGCCGGCGCAGCCGGGAGTCGTCTGTCGCTTGTCCATCGGTCCTCCTCTCCGTCAGTCCGTGTAGCTATGCGCGGCCGCGGGCCGCGACGCGGTCCGATGCTAATGCACGGCTCCGGCGGATGTCAAGGAACGGCGATTGACCGGACGCGGAAAAAGCGATTATAGTTGGCTCCATGAAAACCACAACGCGACGGGGATTCCTCGGAGGCTCTCTGGCCGCGGCGGCGGGGGCGGCCCTCGGAACGACCGGCCGGAGCGGAGAGCGCCGGGCGCCCGCGGCGGGCCCCGGCTTCGCGCTCGGCCTGGCCTCCTATACCTGCCGGGAGTTCGGTCTCGACGCGGCCCTGGCCATGGCCCGGCGGGTCGGCCTCGACCGCATCTGCCTGAAGGACATGCATCTTCCTCTCGACAGTCCCGCGGAGGTCATCCGGGCGACGGTGGAGAAGGTCAAAGCCCGGGGTCTCGTCCCCTACGCCTGCGGCGTCGTCTACATGACCAGCGAGGCCGAGGTCGACCGGGCCTTCGCCTACGCCGCGACGGCCGGCCTGGGCGTCATGGTCGGCGTCCCCGAGCACGATCTCCTCGGCCGGGCCGAACGGAAAGTCCAAGAGACCGGCATCAGCCTGGCCATCCACAATCACGGACCGGGCGACCTCCGTTACCCCACCCCGGCCTCCGTCCTCGAGCGAGTCTCGAAGCTCGATCCCCGGATCGGGGTCTGCCTCGACGTCGGGCACTGCCGGCGCTCCGGGATCGATCCGGCCCGGGCGGCCGCCGCGTGCGGCCCCCGCCTGCTCGACGTCCACATGAAGGACGTCTCGGCCGCGACGGCCGAAGGCGCGACCGTCGAGTGCGGCCGGGGCGTTATCGACCTGCCGCGCCTGCTGCGGACCCTGGGCGCGATCGGCTTCCGGGGCACGGCCTCGTTCGAATACGAGAAGGACGGCGGCGACCCGCTCGCGGGCCTGGCCGAGTCGGTCGGCTACGTCCGCGGCGTCCTGGCCGCCCTGACCGGAGGCGGCGCATGACCGCGGGCCCGGCCGCGGCGAAAGAGCGGCTGGCCAGCCTCGACGCCTTCCGCGGCTTCGACATCCTGACCATGGTCTTCGTCAATGACATCGCCGGGATGACGGCCATCCCGTTCATCCTCCGGCACGCCGCCGCCGACCAGGACGTTTTCACCCTGACCGATGTCGTCTTCCCCGGCTTCCTGTTCATCGTCGGGGTGTCCATTCCCCTGGCCCTCGCCAAGCGGCGGGCCGAAGGCCGGACCGGGCTCACCCTCGTCGGGCACGTCCTCATCCGGACGCTGGCCCTCCTCTTCCTCGGCGTCCTGCTCGTCAACGAAGACCGTTTCTCGGCCGCGGCGACGGGAATGAGCCGGGACCTGTGGTATTTCCTGGCCGCACTGGCCGTCTTCGCCCTCTGGGCCGTCGCGCCGAAGGGCGCCGCGGCACGGCAGCGGCGCCTCCTCCTCGGCCTGAAGGTCGCCGCCGCGCTGACGCTTCTCGTCCTCGTCGTCCTTTTCCGCGGCCAGGGCGAGGACGGGCGGGTCACGACGCTGCAGACCTCGTGGTGGGGCATCCTGGGCATGATCGGCTGGTGCTACATGGCCGGGAGCTTGCTCTTCCTCGCCTGCCGGGGGAACAGGACGGTCCTGGCCGGCTCGCTCGGATTGATGACAGCGCTCTACATCGGCGCCCGGCACGGGGCGCTCGACTTCCTCGGTCCCGTCAACGGCGTCCTCAACGTTGGAAGCCTTTTCGGTTCCCACGCCGCCATCGTCACGGCCGGCCTGCTGGCCGGGTCGGTCTTGCTGCCGGGGAGCGATATCGCCACGCCGCGGGCGAGGGCCCGCTTCCTGGCCGGGCTCGGCGCGGCCCTGGTCCTGGCCGGCTTTGTCCTCCGGCCCCTCCACGGCTTCAGCAAGATCCAAGGCACCGAGTCCTACTGCCTGGCGACGGCCGGGATCTGCTGTCTGGTCTTCCTGCTTTTCTATCTCGGCCTGGATGTCTATAAGAAAGGAAGGAAGGCCGCGGCGCTCATCCTGCCGGCCGGCCGGAACCCCCTGCTGGCCTATCTCCTGCCCGGATTCATCGGGAA
>JAPKZE010000108.1 GCA_026393955.1 Candidatus Aminicenantota bacterium | reverse complement strand
TCCAGCGCACGTCGAGGATGTCCTTCTTGAACCGCCGGCCCTTGCAGGCGTCGCACACGAGGCTGACGTCCGACAGGAACTGCATCTCGACGACCTGGACGCCGGCGCCCTTGCAGTCCTCGCAGCGGCAGCCGGCCGTGTAGAAGGAGAAGAAGCACGGGCGGAAGCCCATGAGCTTGGCCTCGCGGGTGTCGCTGAAGAGGTCGCGGATGCCGTCCATGGCCTTGGTGTAGGTGGCCGGGATCGACCGCGGGGACGCGCTCAGGGGGGACTGGTCGACCATGATGACCTTGGCGATCTTGTCCCGGCCGCGGATCTCTCCGAAGCCGTTCTCGGACGTCCCTTCGAGGCCCTCGAAGAGGACGTCGTGGACGAGGGTGCTCTTGCCCGAGCCGGACACGCCGGTGACGCAGGTGAAGAGGCCGAGGGGGATGCGGACGTCGATGTGCTTGAGATTGTGCTTGTGGGCGTCGCGGATCTCGAGGAAGGTCTTGACCGGCCGGCGGGCCGGCGGCAAGGCGACGACCTTCTCGCCGCGGATGTACTGGGCCGTGAGGGATCCGGGGCTGCGCAGGAAGGCCAGCCACGAGCCTTCGAAAACGACCTCGCCGCCGGCTTCGCCCGCGCGCGGGCCCATGTCGACGACGTGCTCGGCGGCGCCGATGATGTCCGGGTCGTGCTCGACGACGACGACGGTGTTGCCGATGTCCTTGAGCGACCGCAGGATCTGGACGAGGCGGAGGTTGTCACGCGGGTGGAGCCCGATCGAGGGCTCGTCGAGGACGAAGAGCGTCCCCACGAGCGAGGCGCTGAGGGCCGCGGCCAGGCTGATGCGCTGGGCCTCGCCGCCGCTCAGGGTGAAGGTCATGCGGTCGAGCGCGATGTAGTCGAGGCCGACCTCCATAAGGAAGCGGAGGCGGCCGCGGATCTCCTGGACGAGCTTGTCGGCCACCTGGCGGTCGTACGGCCGGAGGTCGAGGCCGGCGAAGAAGGCCGAGGCCTCCCCGACGGTCATGTGGACGACCTCGCCGATGTTCAGGCCCTTGACGCGGACGGCCAGGGCCCGGGCGTTGAGCCGGGTCTTGGCGCAAGCCGGGCAGGCGACGTACTTCCGGTAGCGGCTGAGCAGGACCCGGACCTGGACCTTATATTTCTTGGATTGGAGCCAATCGAAGAAACCCTTGACGCCGTAGTAGCCGTCGCCGCCGTCGAGGACGAAGCGCTGGTCCTTGGAACGGAGGTCGCGAAAGGGGACGGTGGTGGGGATCTTCCGGCGCCGGGCCTCGGCCAGGAGCTCCTTTTGCATGCCCTTGGACAGGGGCTTCGTCCAGGGCTCGACCGCGCCCTGCTCCAGGCTCTTCGTGCGGTCGGGGATGACCTTGTCCTCGTCGATGACGGCCATGTCGCCGAAGCCGTGGCACTCGGGGCAGGCTCCGTGCGGGCTGTTGAAGGAGAACAGGTTGGGGTAGGGGTCTTCGGCGGGCAGCCGGCAGGCGCGGCACTCGAGCTTCTCGGAGAAGCGGAACTCGCGCCCGTCTTCGGTCCGGACGGCGACCCGGCCCAGGCCTTTCTTGAGGCCCATCTCGAGCGAGTCGGCCAGCCGCTCCCGCTCGTCGACCCCGAGGGTGATCCGGTCGACCAGAACGTCCACGGCGTCGCGGGCTTTCGGCGTGGCTTCGAGATCGACGACCGCGCCGGCGGCGACGGCCCGGGTGAAGCCGTCCTTCTTGAGCGAGGCCAGGCCCCGCTCCCGCGGCCAGGAGAAGGTGACGAAGGCGCGGGTGCCCGGGGGCTCGCGGGAGAGCTCGGCGACGATGCCGTCGATCGTGTCGCGGACGACGGGCCGGCCGCATTGGAGGCAATGGACGGTGCCGATGCGGGCGTAGAGCACCCGGAGGAAATCGAAGATCTCGGTGACCGTGGCCACGGTCGAACGGGGGTTCTTGGCCGCGCCCTTCTGCTGGATGGCGATGGCCGGCGGGATGCCCTCGATGAGGTCGGCGTCGGGCTTGTCCATCCGCTCGAGGAACTGGCGGGCGTAGGAGGAGAGGGACTCGATGTAGCGGCGCTGGCCCTCGGCGTAGAGAGTGTCGAAGGCCAGGGAGGACTTGCCCGAACCGCTGACCCCTGTGACGACGATGAGCTTGTTCAGGGGGATGTCCAGGTCGACGCCCTTGATGTTGTGGACCCGGACGCCGCGAAGGATGATGCTCTCTGTGCTCGCCATGGGCTATCCCGAATCGATTATTATATCATGAATCGGCAGGCCTGCGGAGCAATCTCTCCCTCGGTTCGACTCGGGAATCGCCTCTAGCCCCCCGGCCCCCGGGAACCAGTTCAGTCGGTTCCCCCCGCTCCGCGGGTCCCCCCTCCGCCACGGGGATCTGCGAGGCGATATCCCTCGTCGCCTTCGGTCGGGCTTCCCCGCAGGCCGGGATCTTCTGTTATAATGGGCCGCTCGGAGCGTGCTCATGTCGTTCATTTTTATCCTCGGGATCGCGGCGGCGCTGGCTATGGACTGCTTCGCCATCACCATGGGGCTGGCCTGCGGGAGCCGCGGGCTGTCCATGAAGCAGGCCCTGCGGATGGCCGTCTATTTCGGCGGGTTCCAGTTCGTCATGCCGGTCATCGGCTGGTTCGCCGGGGACCGGCTGCTCGGTCTCATCGCGCGCTTCGACCACTGGGTCGCGTTCGGGCTGCTCGTCCTGATCGGCGGCCGGATGATCCACGAATCCGTCGAGATGAGCGACGAGGAGAAAGCCTGCCGGCCCGATCAGACCCGGGGCCGGCGGCTCCTCCTTTTGGCCCTGGCCACGAGCATCGACGCCCTGGCCGTAGGGCTGAGCCTCGGCGTCGTCCGCACCGGCGTCCTTTACCCCGCGGCCGTCATCGGGGCCACGAGCTTCATCCTGACCGTCGTCGGGGCCAAGCTGGGGCCGGTCGTCGGCCGGGTCGTGGGCAAGCGGGCCGAGCTCATCGGCGGGCTCGTCCTGATCGGCATCGGCACGAAGATCCTGATCGAGCACCTCGCCGGCTGAGGGGACATGTACCCTGTCGGTACGTGTCCCCGTCGAAAAAGAATGCACTTGGCCCCTTCTTTTCTTCTTTTTTCTTAGAAGGGGAACACGACGAACACGGCGAGGTCCCAGAGCGTGTGGCTGACGATGTTGAGGACGGGCGAGCGGAAGCGCAGGTAGAGCCAGCCCCAGAAGACGCCGCAGACGGCGGCGGCCAGGACGAGCATGATGTTCCCGCTGGCCAGATGGACCGCGGTGTAGAGCATCGCGGTCAGGACGAAGCCGGACAGGGGCCTGGTCGTCGCGGCCGTGCGCTCCTGGAAAAAGCCCCGCCAGAAGAGCTCCTCGCCGGGCCCGATGACGAGGCCGATGAGCAACGCGACGCGCAGGACCGGGACGCCGGCCTTGAGCGCGTAGACGTTCCCGATCCCCGCCCCGGCGAAGGGCAAGAGCCGGAGGGCCGCGATGCGGCCGGCGGCGAAAACGGCATAGAGGGCGGCGGCCGAGAGGACCCCCAGGGCGGCCTTGCGGAGCAGGCCGGACCGAAGATCGAGGCGGAGGCGCCGGGCGTAATCCCGGTCGATGGCGAAGCCGGCGGCCGAGACGAGGATGACATTCGCGGCCAGCCAGGCCCAGAAGTCGAGCGGGCCCAGGTGCCGGAGCCTGAACAGGGCGATGAACAGAACGGCGGCCAGGATCCCCGCCGCACCGACCGTGCGGGGACCCGGGCCCGTCCGATCGGCGCTCACCCCCATCGCAGGATCCCTTCGAGAATGACGGCCGCCGTGCTGAGCAGTCCGAAGACGAGGTTGTGGCTGGCCGTCGCGCCGTCGAGGATGATGAAATCGAGAGGCGCGCGGGGGGCGGCGCGGCGCACGGCCCGGCCCCAGAGCCGCAGGGCGTTGGGCAGGGCCAGAAGGACCACGAGGAAGGTCCAGGGCATCGGGCGGAGCGGTCCGCGGGAGAGGCGGGGCAGGGCGATAAAGGCCAGGTCGATGAGGACCGGCCCGAAGATGAGAACGCCGTAGTAGGCGAGCGAGCCGCGGTCGCCGAGATGCCCGGCCACGGTGCGCACCCGGCGCTCACCGTCCGAGGCGATATCGCGCCAGTTGTTGGCGTGGAGGATGGCGATGACGAGCATGGCCATGGGCACGGTCCAAAGGACGGGCAGCCAGGAGAACGAGCCGGCCTGGACGATCCATGCGCCGGCGGCGCCGAGGAGGCCAAAGTCGAGGAAGACCGCCAGATCGCCGAGGGCCCGGGCCTTGAGGAGCGTGTAGCCGGCGCCGACGGCCACGCCGACGCCGCCAACGATGAAGAGCGGCCGCCCGGCGGTCCGGGCGATGAGCAGGCCCGAGATGGTGCCGAGGCCGAAGAGCACGGCGGCGCCGCGCATCGCCTGGACATCCGTGAGCCAGCCGCGGACGACCGCGCCGCTGACCGGCGTCACCTCGCGGTCGAGGCCGTGCCGGAAATCGAAGACGTCGCTGAGGATGTTGGCCGCCGCGTGGAGGAGGACCATGGTGGCGATCGCCCAGAGAAAGCGGAGAGGCGAGAATCGGGCTTCCCCCATGACCACGGCCAGGGCCGTGCCGAAGGCGACGGGCATGGTCGAAGCCGGGAACGACCAGGGCCGCACGGCGACGAGCCATTTCGTGAAGGTCGTGGGGCCTGGCGTCGGAATAGAGGACTCTGGCATGGCCCATGTATAGCAGATAATTTCGGTGACACACAACTAAATACACTTAATTCGAAGAACGGCGAGGTCGATCGCCCCCGGCGCGTCACCTGGTTCCCCCGAGCCGGCTTTAGCTGCTCCGACCCGAATAATTAAGTGTATTTAGTTGTGTGTCACCGAATTGGGGCGGGCTTGACTTGGGTGGGGGGCGCCCATATGCTTGAATATCCAAGGAGCCATCGCATGCTTTCTCTTAAAGACAAGATCGTCTTCATCACCGGCGCGAGCGCCGGCATCGGAGAGGCCACGGCCCGGGCCTTCGCCGCCGAGGGGGCGAGGATCCTCCTGTGCGCCCGCCGCATCGAACGGATCGAAAAGCTGGGCCGGGCGCTCGAGAGCGAGCACAAGTCCGCCGTCCACGCGTTCCGCCTCGACGTCCGCGACCAGGCCGCCGTCGACCGGGCCATCGCCGGGCTGCCCGCGGAGTGGCGGGCGATCGAGGTGCTGATCAACAACGCCGGTCTGAGCCGGGGCCTGGATAAGCTGCCCCACGGGCTCCTCAGCGATTGGGAGGAGATGATCGACACGAACGTCAAGGGTCTCCTCTACGTCACCCGGGCCGTCCTGCCGGGCATGATCGAGCGCGGCCGGGGCCACATCATCAACATCGGCTCCCTCGCCGGCTACGAGGTTTATCCCGCGGGCAACGTCTACTGCGCCACCAAGTTCGCCGTCCGGGCCCTTTCCAAGGGACTGCGCCTCGACCTCAACGGCACGCCCATCCGGGTGAGCGAAGTGGCGCCGGGCATGGTCGAAACGGAGTTCAGCCTGGTCCGGTTCCACGGGGACGCCGAGCGGGCCGGCAAGGTCTACCAGGGCCTGACGCCGCTCGGGCCCGACGACATCGCCGACGCCGTGGTCTGGTGCGCGACGCGGCCGCTCCACGTCAACGTCAGCGAGGTCGTGGTCATGCCCACGGCCCAAGCTTCGACGACGCTCGTTCACCGACGATAACAGGATCATCATCATGTACGGACGATTCAAAGACCACATGGACGCCGAGCTCCGGCAGATCCGGGAGCGCGGCCTCTACAAGACGGAGCGCGTCCTGGAGACGCCCCAAGGCGTCGAGATCCGGACCGAGTCGGGGGCCAAAGTCCTCAACTTCTGCGCCAACAATTACTTGGGGTTGTG
>JAPKZE010000264.1 GCA_026393955.1 Candidatus Aminicenantota bacterium | reverse complement strand
ATGGCCGAGGCCTTCTCCTTGACGGGCTCGAAATCGACGTCCCCGACCAGGCGGAAGCCCTTGGGCGAGGACGGATCGGCCACGCGGTTGACGCCGACGTCGATGACGACGCAGCCGGCGGGCACCATCTCGGCCTTGATGGCCCGGGGCACGCCCATGGCGGCGACGAGGATGTCGGCCTGGAGGGTGAACCGGCTGAGGTCCGGCGTCGCGGTGTGGCACACGGTCACCGTGGCGTTGGCCCCCTTCCTCTTTTGGATGAGCATGGCCGCCAGAGGCTTGCCGACGATGTTGCTCCGGCCGCAGACGACGACATGCTTGCCGTCCGGGCCGTAGCCGCCGCGGACGAGGAGCTGGACGACGCCGTACGGCGTGCAGGGCAGCGGGCAGGGCTCGCCCCGCAGCATCTTGCCGACATTGATCGGATGGAACCCGTCGACGTCCTTATCGGGGGAAATGAGGTTGATGACCTTCTCGGAGCTGACGTACTTCGGCAGGGGCAGCTGGACGAGAAAGCCGTTGTACCGGTCGTCGCGGTTGAGACTGTCGACCTGTCGCAGGATCTCCTCTTCGGAAGAATCGGGGGCCAGGCGGATCGTCGTCTCGAAGATGCCGATCTCCTCGGCCGCCTTGGCCTTGGCCGTCACATAGGAGACCGACGCGGGATCCTCGCCGACCAGGACGACAGCCAAGCCGGGCACGTGCCCCTTCTCCTTGAGGCGATCGGCCCGCCCTTTGAGCTCCGCCCGGATCTGGCAGGAAACGTCCTTGCCGCTGATGATGGTTGCCGCCATGGTGTCCTCCTCTCCGATCGTGATCGAGGCTTCCCTACCTTAGCCAAAAGCGCCGGGACGGTCAAGGGACCGTCTCCAGAGGGGACTGTCCCGCAGAGCCCGCGTTCACTTCAGCCCAGGAATGTCCGGAGCCGTGGGGACGTTCGGCCTCGCCTGTTCGACCTGGAACACCGGGATCTTTTCTTTTTTCTCAGCCCCGAAAGACATCTGGACGCTGTCACCGGTACGCCGGCCGGTGACGATCAGCCGGTCGCCTTTGAGGTAATGGGGGATCTCCAGGACCAGGAACATCCGTTGCTTTTGAAAGTCTTGATGGCACTCGGCCAGGTAGCCGTCGACAAAGTCGCCCTGGCCAGTCCGGACGAACGCCGCGTCGGAAATGATAGTCACCTTGTCCTCCTCCGGCGGAACCCAGGTCCAAGAGCCTGACTCGCAGCCGGACAGAGCGAAAGCCAGCCCGAGGAGCAGGGCCGGCCAGAGGGTTTTAGGGACGCGGTTCATCGTTTTGCGGATCCGGAGAGCTGGCCATCTTCCAGACGACCAGGACCTGCATCGGATACCCTCGCAGATAGATCCCGGCCTCATCGTGGAAGACGGCCGCATAAGCACTGCCGAAGGGGCCTTCGACCTTGACCCGGCTCCCCTTTTCGAAAGAACGGACGCGGGTGAAGAGAAAGAACTCCTGACCGCTATCGGCCTCCCGGGCCCAGTAGCCGGGGACCTTCGAGGAGGACATGACGATCTCCGTAAGGCCGCTCGTCAAGATCATCGTTCGGGCGCGACTGCTCCAGCCTTCGATCGGCCCGCTGCGGCACGCGAACAAGGAGAGAGCCAGGATGACGGCGAAAGGCGTTCCGAAGGCGCGATAGGTCTTCATCTTCAGACGTCGTCCGGGAAGCCGATCATCGCCGGCTCCGGTTCCTCCTCATAGACAAGGCCGTGATCCTTGAGATAGCGCCCGTTGCGGTTCCGCAGGAAAGCCCAAAGGACGGCCGAAACCGGGAGGAAGACCCAGAAGGACTTGGGACGGCTCAAGAGCGCTTTTTCGAGACCGGCCAGCGCGGCCAATATCCCCAGAAGCCCGGCCAGATAAGGGACGCCTCGGGTCTGGAGCCTCAGCCGGCCCGGCACATGGGTGCTGGCGAATGGGATCTTCCGGAAACGATAGAAGAAGGCTTCGATCCCGAAACCCGAGAGGACCAGACAGAAGGCCGCATGGGCCAGGGCCGTTCCCCCGTCCCGCCAGAGCCGGAGATGGGCAAAGAAGATCAGGAGCGAAAGAGGGAGGAACCACTGGAAGAAGACCGCTTTTTTGAGGCCCGCCACATAACGGTTTCTTTCGGCGGATTCCGTCACCCGGAAGACCCAGTTGCTTTCGAGCGAGGCGGGGATGTCGACCACGACCCGGATCCCGGCCAGAAGAACGAAGACCAGGAGGAGCGATTGGGCCAAAAAGAACGGATTCCCGGAGGTCAGGGCCTGGAGGTTCCGCCTATTGGCGACGATGGACAGCGTCATCAGGGCGGCTCCGACGGCCAGACTGTTGACGAGCACGGTCCGGTGTTTCGGGCTCGACCGGATCGTCTTCGAGAAGAACCCCCCCACCGCCCTTTCTTCGGCATTCCAGAGAACGGTTTTCTGCAGCCAGCCGGCGGCGCCCTCCCGCAGCCGGCGAAGCCGGGGCTCCCTTTTCGCGATTTCGAGCGTCTTGAGGAAATGCCTGCGATAGCTCAACGCACAGGCCAGCCCGAAGGCGCCGATCGAAAGACCGAAGGCCAGGCCGGCGATCCTGGCCAGAGCG
>JAPKZE010000308.1 GCA_026393955.1 Candidatus Aminicenantota bacterium | reverse complement strand
TCGAGGAAACAAAGAGCGTTGTCTTCAAGACGATCGGCGCCGCGGGCCGGCTCAAGGGGGCCTTGGCCGATGTGGCAGGCATCGAATTCGCTTGGATCTACGGCTCTTTCGCCAGGGCCGCTGAGAATCCGATGTCCGATATCGACCTTCTGATCATCGGCTCCCCGGACGAGAAGCTGATCATGGCGAAATTGGACGGCCTCGAAAAACGATTAGGGCGTGAGATTAATTATCGGACGCGCTCGTCTACTGAGATTGTCAGAGAGGTCAGAAGTGCCGAGCCGTTCCTTATTCAGATTCTCGCCGGGCCAAAGGTCTTCTTGATCGGTGACGAGGATGGGCTACGAAAGCTTCTTGAAAGACAACCTGATCAAGAAAGTGGCCCGGGATCATGACCAGATCTCCAGGCAGCTGAGGAGGGCGGACAAGGATCTTCGGGCCGCGCAGGACCTGATCCAGGGGATCCGAGCTTCTCTGGACGAACCCCTCGAAATAACGTGACCCGACACCGGGCCAACTGAGAAATCTTCGCGTCGAGGGTCGTCTCTCCCTACGGGCCGAATTCAGAGCGTTTCGCAGGGAGGTCAGGGATGTTCCAGAAAAACGGATCTGCGCTGCCGAGGCTGTCGTTCCCGACGAGGACGATCGGTGCCGGGACCGCCGCGATCGAAGAGTATATCATTCCGGAGGAGCATAAGGACCGGGTTCTCGAAGACCTCTATCCCTTCGAGCCCCTTCCCAAGCTCACGGATATGATGTTCGACCTTCACGAAGAAAAGCCCTTCCAGGTCAGGGAATTCCGGGTCGTCCGCGGAAACGCCATGGACTATCTCGTCAGTCCCTATTTCTACAACAGCGGAGGGACGGTCGTGGATTGGATGCCTCCGGACTTCAAACCGGGTGAAACCCTGGCTCGCAGGATCCGAGGCTCATCGGCATCCATTTTGACGGTTTTCGCCGGGCCTCATGAGACGTCCCACTGAGGAAGGTCCGAGACCGCTACGGACCTTCTTTTAAAAGCCCTCGCAAGAAGCGCTTCGCGGCCCGGGAGCGGCCGGCCGTCCCGGCCCGCGGCTCCCACCGGAAGCGCTTCAGGTCGATCCGCCCCCGGGGCCCGACCGCGACGCCCTCGGCGAGAAGCCGCCTTCTCTGTTCTTCGAAGCCCCGGCCTCGCGGCAGCGAGATCGCGCCGCCGCCGCCGATGACCCGGTGCCACGGAAGTCCGGCGGCCTCGGAGGAGGAGTGAAGGATCCAGGCCACTCCGCGGGCGGCCCGCTCGCGGCCGGCCAGGGCGGCGATCTGTCCGTACGTCGCCACCCGGCCGCGGGGAATGGACCGGAGAACCCGCTTGACCTCGCGGGTAAAGGGCGTCTCTCTAGGGGCCGGCATGGTGGTTCGCGCCCATTCTAGGCGAAGCGCCGGAAAAAGAAAAAGGGGCGACCCCTGCCGTTCGGGGAACGCCCCTCAGAAAAGAGGGACCGTCCCCTCTGGGGACAGTCCCTTTGCTCATAAGCCGCTACTTGGTCAGGGTGATGGAGCCGTTGGTCGTGTGCAGGGAGATCTCGACGCCGCCCTGGCCGATCTTGCCCTCGATGTGGCGCTTGGAGCCCGTCAGGCTCTGCAGCGTCACCGGGAAATCGACCGTGATGTGGCCGTTCGTCACGCTCACGTCGAGGTCGGCGTTGAGGGTCTCGGGAGAGACCAGAACGACGGTGATCGAGCCGTTGGTCGTCTCGGCCGAGAGGGCCCCCTTGAGCGTCAGGCCCTCGACCTTGATGTTGCCGTTGGTGGTGTCGGCCTCGATCCGGCCGTCGAAGCCGTCGATGTGGATGCCGCCGTTGGTCGTGTCCGCCTCGAACTCCCCGGCGGCGTCCTTGATCGTGACGGAACCGTTGGTCGTCCCGACCTCGGCCCGGGCGTAGCGGCCGGCGACATCGACGCTGCCGTTGACCGTTTCGAATTCATCGAGGATCACCCCTTCGGGGACCTGGACCGTGAATTCGACGCTGACGTCGGCTTTGGACGGGAACTTGGGCCAGACGGCCTTGACCGAGACGCCGCCGGCGGTCTCTTCGACCCGGATCTCGACCTTGGCCAGGTCCTCCTGGCGCTTGCGGGCCGTCTTGACGGCCTTGATCTCGACCTTGTCTTCCTTCCACGTGGAGACGGAAACGCCGCCGTTGACGTTTTCAAGAGAGAAGTGCCCGCCCGCTTTGAGGGGCAGGGTTTTGGAGAAATCCTCTTTGTACTCCTCGCCGGCCATGACGCAGGAGACGGCCAGGAAGAGCACGGTGACGCAAAGGACGATCAGGACTTTGGCTTTGGACACGGAAACCTCCTAGAAATCGACGTTCAAAAGGATAGACGCGGGGCGCCGGCAAAAGGTTCCCGTTTCGTGGTGAATAAGGGGGACAGGCGACGAAACGGGACTGCCCGGCAGCGAGAATAGCTGGTCTTATGGGTCGGTTCGGAATGCCGGGGCTGTCCCTCCCCAGAAGGAACGGCGCCTATAAGAGGCCCATGAGCTTCTTGGCCCCGTCGAGGGTCTCCCGGGCCACGGCCCGGGCCTTGCGCGCCCCCTCGTCCAGGGCCTCCCGGACGCGGTCCGGGTGAAGGGCCAGGTCGCGCCGCCGCTCCCGGATGGGGTCGAGGACCTTCATCAGGTTGCGGTGGAGGATCTTCTTGCAGTCGATGCAGCCGATGGACGCCCCGGTGCAGCCGGCGACGATCTCCCGGAGCTCGCCTTCGGGGGTCACCAGCTTGTGGTAGCCGAAGATGTTGCACTTGTCGGGGCTGCCCGGATCGGTGCGCCTCTTGCGGGCCTCGTCGGTCTTGGCCGGCCGGAGCTTCTCCCAGATCGCGTCCGGCTCCTCGGTGACGCCGATGAAGTTGTCCATGGACTTGCTCATCTTGGAGTCGCCGTCAAGGCCCATGACCCGGGCCCCGCGGCCGATCAGCGTCGCCGGCTCGGGGAAGTAGTCGCCGAAGCGGCCGTTGAAGCGGCGGGCGACCTCGCGGGTGAACTCGAGGTGCTGGGCCTGATCCTCCCCGACCGGCACCGCGTCGGCCTTGTAGATGAGGATGTCCGCGGCCTGGAGGATGGGGTAGTTCAGGAGGCCGGCCGTGACGTTCTCTCGCTCCCGCTCCGACTTCTCCTTGAACTGGGTCATCCGGCCGAGCTCGCCGAGGGGGGTGACGCAGTTGAGGAGCCAGCAGAGCTCGGCGTGCTCGGGGACGTGGCTCTGGATGAAGATCGTGCACCGGGCCGGGTCGAGGCCGGCGGCCATGTTGTCGAGGGCGGCGTCCCAGACCCGCTGGGGCAGGAGCTTCGGGTCGTAGGTGACGGTGATGGCGTGGAGGTCGACGATGGTGAAGAAGCAGTCGTAGTCGGCCATCAGGCGGACCCAGTTCTCGACGGCCCCGAAATAGTTGCCGATGTGGATCGTGCCGCTCGGCTGGATGCCGCTCAGGATGCGCTTGCGTGGGCTCATGTCCGGACCTCGTTCTCGATTCAGGGGGTATTGTATCACAGGAGGGCGAGCAGCTCCGCCAGGACCATGGCGGTGGCGCCCCAGATCTTGTGGCCGTCGAGCTCGTAATAAGGGACGTCGTGGTCGAGGCCGCCGTAGTGCCAGGTCTCGCGGCGGACGCTCCCCGGATCGGCCAAACGGTCGATCGGGGCCTCGATGACCGCGGCGACCTCATCGGGCTGGATGTGGAATTCGAGGCGGCCGGGGATGAAGGCCACGGTCGGGTAGATGCAGTAATTGCTGGGCGGGATGTAGAGCGGCGTGAGGCGGCCCAGGACGCGGACGGCGCCGAGGTCGGCCCCCATCTCCTCGACGGTTTCGCGGAGGGCCGTGGCCTCGATCGACTCCCCCGGATGCTGCTCGCCGCCCGGCAGGGAGATCTGGCCGCGGTGGTGGAGGACCGTCTCCGTGCGGCGGGTCAGAAGGACCGTGAGCCGTCCGTCCTTGACGTAGAGCAGGACGAGGACCCCGGCCTTCCGGGAGGTGTCTTCGACCTCGAAATAGGCCTTGTGGCCGGGCCTTGGCTCGGGCGCCATGGCCAGCTGGGCGGGGATGCCCGGGAGCGGGGCCCACAGGCCCTTCTCGATGCGGGCCAGGAGGTCTTCGGGGGCCGGGGCCACGGGCGCGCCGCCTAGCGGCCGCGGCCGGCCAGGAGCTTTTCGACCTCGTCGATCTCCTTGGGCACGCCCTTGGTCAGGACCTCGCAACCGGTCTTGGTGATGAGAACGGTGTCCTCGATGCGGATGCCGAAATTCTTCTCGGGATAGTAGAGGGCCGGTTCGATGGCGAAGACCATGCCTTCCTTGAGGACGCCGCCGAGCGGGACATCGTGGACCGCCAGGCCGACGCCATGGCCGAAGCCGCCGAGCTGGCCGCGGGGATCGAGGCCCTTGGCCTTCATGACGGCGGCGACGTGGTCGCGGACGTCCTGGGGCGTCGCCCCCGGCTTGTAGGCCTCGATACAGGCCTTCTCGACCTCGAGGACGATCCGGTAGACCTCTCGCTGCTCGTCCGTGAACTTGCCCGAGGCCGGCCAGGTCCGGGTGATGTCCATGGCCAGGTGGTCGAGGTCGGCCCCGAAGTCCATGAGCACGACCTCGCCTTCGCCGGCGCGGCGGGAGTTCTCCTCGTAGTGGAAGATGCAGGAGTTGGGGC
>JAPKZE010000092.1 GCA_026393955.1 Candidatus Aminicenantota bacterium | reverse complement strand
CCTCGCCGTCGGCCGTGGCCTGGACCGGCGTCCCGACCGGGGCCGCGTAGTCGACCCCGTAGTGGGGCCGGTAGATCTTGTAGATCGGGTGGAGGCGGCTGGACGAGAACCGCGAGGTGACCCGGGCGAACTTGATCGGCGAGCGCAGGAAATCCTTCCGCCGCGACCCGCCGCTCTCGTCGAAATAATCCGCGGCTTTCGTATCGGGGTAGGTGAAGCGGAAGGCCCGGTAGACGCGCCCCTCGTTGATGAACTCCGCGGCCAGGATGTCGCGGTAGCCGGCGAACTTGCCGTCGAGGAACCGCTTCTCGACGAAGACGCGGAACGAATCGCCCTTGCGCAGGTCCGTGTTGAAGTCGATGTCCCAGCCGAAACAGCGCTCGACGATGTCGATGGCCAGGCTGTCCTGCTCGCCGGCCTTGTTCAGCGCGGCGATGAGACTGTCCTCGATGACGCCCGTGACGACGGCCGGCTTGAACTCGATGGGGACATATTCGATCGCCGCCCGGACCTCGCCCGCTTCGTTGCGGACGACCAGGTAGCGCGTCTCGTCGACGTCGTACTCCAGCCGCCGCCACGGCCCGTCCGGGAGCGAGGCCAGGCGCAGCTCCTGGCCGGCCCGGATCCGGCCCAGGTCGTAGACCGGCTTGACCGCCTCCCGGAGATCGTGGATCTCGCGGTCGGTGAAGCCTCGCCGCTTCAGCAGGTCGGCCAGGTTGGACCGAAGGGGGATGACGATCTTCTCCTCGACGAGGGCCGGACCGGCTGGGGCCGGCGCGATGGCGGCCTCCGCGGGCTCGGGCCGGAACGGCTCCGGCGGCCGCGGCGGGACAACGACCCGGGCGAGCATCACGAGCAGGACGACGGCGCCGGCGGCCAGCCCGCACGCGGCCGCGACGCGGATCCCGTTGATCCGGCCGGTCCGCCCGATCCTCAACTTCATGAAGGGATGATGACCTTGGGCTCGGGCTTCTTCCGGGGGTGCTTGCGGAACGTCCGGACGAGGGCCATGAACGGTCCCGAGAGGACGTTCAGTCCGGTATAAACGAGCAGGAAATAGCGCGTGTAGAAGAGCACGCCGAAGAGGGAGACGGCCACGAACAGGGCCGTGCGGATGTTGACCCTCTGGCCGATGAAGACCTTGACGAAGTTCCGGTAGGGGAAGGTGCTGACCATGCACAGGGAGATGAGGAGGATCAGCACGGCGACGAGGAAGCCCGATGCCCGCGTCGCCAGCGGGACCGGGTGGAAGTTGACGACCGAGGCCATGAATATGGCCGCCGAAGGAACGGTCAGCCCCTGGTAGTGCTTCCGGTCCGAGGGAACGTGGCTGCGGACGTTGTAGCGGGCCAGGCGGAGGACGCCGGCGGTCAGGAAGACGAAGCTGAAGAACACGGCCGGCGGTCCGGCGACCTCCATGCCCCAATAATAGAGGAGGAGCGACGTGGCCAGCCCGAAGGAGATGGCGTCGGCGAGCGAATCGAGCTCGATCCCGAAGTCGGACGGCGTGTGCGTGGCCCGGGCCACCAGCCCGTCGAGGCCGTCCATGAGGGCGGCGACGATGATCAGCAACGCCGCCATCCGGTACCGGCCGTGGAACGTCAGCAGGACGCTCATGAACCCGAAGAACAGGTTCGTCAGCGAGAACAGGCTGGGGATGACGGCGAGGCCGTAGTTCCGCTTCTTCGCTTTCATGGCTGGACCTCGGCGATGACGGTTTCTCCGGCCTTGACCCGGTCGTGGAGCCCGACCTTGACGGAGGCGCCTCGGGGCAGGGTCAGCTCGACCCGCGACCCGAAGAACATCAGGCCGATCCTCTGGCCGCGCGCGACGGCCTCGCCGGCCTTGACGAAGCATTGGATGCGGCGCGCGGCCACCCCGACGATCATCTTCAAGACGGCGTCGAAGCGGCCGCTCTTGAGGACGAGCGTCTGGGATTCGTTGTGGGACCCGGCCTCGGGCTAGTAGGCGGGCAGGAACTTGCCGGGGTGGTATTCGGCCGAGGCGACCGTGGCCGCGAACGGGGCGCGGACGAGATGGACATTATAGAGGGCCAGGAAGATGGTCAGCTTGGTCGCCGGGCCGGGCGGAGTCTCGACGGGTTCGACGCCGAGGACCTCGCCGTCGGCGGGGGAGACCAGGAGATGCTCGCCTGCGGGCGGGACGCGGTCGGGATCACGGAAGAAGAAGACCAGGGCGGCCGCGAGGACGAAGAAGAGCGCGCCCAGGCCGCCCAGACCGGTGATCCCGAAGACCACGGCCAGTCCCGTGGCGGGAACGATGAATCGCAGACCCTCTTTCGCGACTCTCATGTCCCTCCTCAGCGGTCGGCCCACGCATAGGCGGCCAGGAAGGCCAGCTTGGCGGCGTCGGCCATGATGTCGGGATTGATGCGGTAGATCGTGTCCCCCGTCTGGTGATAGGCCAGGTGGGGGCCGTTCGAGCCGAGACTCGCGGCGGGGATGCCCTTGAGGAAGAACGGAGCGAAGTCCGAGCCGCGGACGCCGACGCCGCTGATGACCCCGAGCCCGCGGAGGACCTCGACGGACTTGTCGGCTTCCTCCAGCGCCTTGCGGAATTCGGCCGGCTCGGCGGAGACGGCGCCCCAAAGACCGTCGCCTTCGCCGGTCATGTCGAAGTTGAGCATGCCCGCGACCTTGTCGAAGGGCTCGGGCACGTGATCGACGAACCAGGTCGAACCCTGGAGGCCCATCTCCTCGCCGCCGAACAGGGCGATGACGATCGAGCGCTTGGGCTTGCGGGCCAGGGAGGCGAAGGCCTTGCCGGCTTCCATGGACGTGGCGCTGCCGCTGGCATTGTCGTCGGCGCCCGGGAAGAGCAGGCCCATGTGGGCGCCGCAGTGGTCGAAGTGGCCGCCGATGACGACGCACTCGCGCCGCAGCTTCGGGTCGGAGCCCTCGATATAGCCGACGACGTTGTAGCCGACGGCCTGGGGGAAATGCCGGGACTGGACCGCCAAACGGATCTTGGCCCGGAGCGGAAAGGACATCGGCCGCTTCCAGGTCAGGAGCGATTTCTTCAGGTCGGCCGCGGTCGCGTTGGCCTCCTTGAGGACGGCGTCCATGACCTTCTCGCTGATCATGGCCGGGGTGAACCCGGGGAGGAAGTCGCCGTTCGGATTCGAGGCGATATCGGCGTAGATATAGACGATGCCGAGGGCGCCCCGGTCGAGGGCCGTTCTCATCCGGGTCCGGTGCTCGTCGTAGTGCTGGTACTTCGCGTCCGGCTCCGGGGTGCCGCGGAAGCAGATGACGAACTTGCCCTTGACCTCGACCCCGGCGTAATCGTCGTAGCCGATCTCGGGAGCGGAGATGCCCCAGCCGGCGAAGACCGCCTCGCCGGTCCGGTCGCCGCTGTCGGAGTAGAGGAGCGGCAGGAAGTCCTTCTCCGGAGCGAGCTTCATCTCCTTATAGACCGGGGCCTTGGCCGGATCGGGGGGGCCGTCGGGAAGCAGGATCGTCATTTCGGCCTTGTCGATGACGGTATAAGGCGAGGCATACGGCTGGAGGTAGCCTGCTTGGCCCGAGATGGGCTTCAAGCCCCAGGCCGCGAGCTTCTTCCCGGCCCACTGGGCCGCGGCCGTGTAGCCCGGATGGCCCGTCAACCGCCCGGCATATTCGGGCCGGGCCAGGGTCTTGACGATATCGTAGGCTTCGTTCGGGCTGATCGCCGCAAGCCCGTTCTGGAGGTTCTTGTCGACGGTCTGGGCGGTGGCTGCGGTCGCGATAAGAACGGTGAGAACGAGAACGGCCTGCAGACGTAGACTTCTCATGCCCCGATTCTAATCGCTTCCCCCCTAAATGTAAATGCGAACGGGTGCGAACGGGGACATGTCCCGGAGGGGCGTGTCCCCCGAAGGAACTCCGCTATGATATTTAGCCGGTCCCTCCGGCCCTATTCGTGGGGGCCTTTCTTCAGCGCCTTCTTCCTTTCGATCTCCTTCACCACGGCGGGGTGAAGGATGAAGACGTAGTAGATCGCCAGCAGAACGACGATGAGACCGAAACGGGGGACGTTCCCCCGCAGGAGAGATACGACGGCATAGCCCAGGGCGGCCAGAAGGGCCGCCACGTGAAGGAAGGGGAAGAGGGTGTTGAACACCGCCTATTTGACGACCGTGGCCGAGAGGATGGTGATCGGCTCGAGGGGGACGTCCCCGTGGCCGCGCTTGCTCCCGGTCTGGACGGCCGCGATCTTGTCGACGACGTCCATTCCGGCGACGACCTTGCCGAACGCGCAGTACTTCGCGTCGTCCAGTCTGAAGTTGTCGACGAGGTTGATGAAGAACTGGCACGTGGCGCTGTCGAGGTCGTTCGTCCGGGCCATGGCCACGGAGCCGCGGGCGTTCTTCAGGCCGTTGCCGGATTCGTTCTTGATGGGCGCGTTGGCCGCCTTCTCGCGCATGTCGGCCGTCAGCCCGCCCGTCTGGATCATGAAGTTGGGGATGACGCGGTGGAAGATGAGGCCGTCGTAGTGCTTGGCTTCGACGTAACCCAGGATGTTCTTGACCGTGATCGGCGCCTTGGCCGGATAGAGCTCGAGAGTGATGTCGCCCATGGAGGTCTTGAGCAGGACCTTGGGATTGGCGGCCGGCGCCTGGGCCAGGGCCAGGCCGGCGGCGAATAAGGACGCGGCGACGAGGACGGGAAGGATGTGACGGGTCATGAGAGCCTCCTTGATATCGGTGCGAAGAGGCCAAAATAGCAGAATCGGGTGGCCGAATCAAATCCGGCCGGGCGCTCGTCCGGCTGCGGGTTTTAGCTTGGCATGCGCCGGGACTTGGAATACAATTCATTTTTTTGAAGGAGGCATCGACATGAAGCTGACGCTCCGTTCTCTGACCGTTCTCACCCTCGGGCTCGCGCTCGCGGGGCTCCCCCTCGCCGCTCAGCCGGACCGCCCGGCCGCCCCGCCGGCGACCGACGAGGCCAAGATCCTGGAGGCCATGCACCTCATCCAGAGCCAGCCGCTCTACGACTACGTCAAGGAGATGGTCTCCGAGAAATACGGCGGCCGACTGACCGGCACGAAGGAGTACGAAACCTGCGTCGCGTGGGTCGAGTCCCTGCTCAAGGGCTGGGGCGTCGAGCCCGGCGGCGAGAACGGGACCTACCGGCAGCTCTTCCCGAATCCCTACACGACCGTGTTTCCGGGCGGCGTCTGCGAGATGAATGTGCCGGCCGGGAAGGGCGGCGTCATCAAGAAATCCTATCAATACGAAGACGAGTTCATGCCCGGCGGCACGACGGGCTCAGGCCAGGTCACGGCCGAGGTCGTCTACGTCGGCTACGGCGTCACGGCGCCCGAGCTCGGCTACGACGACTACAAGGGCGTCGACGTCAAGGGCAAGATCGTCCTGATGGAGTCCGAGGTGCCGGTCGGCCCGGGCGAGAAGACGCTCGAGCTCTTCAAGAAGTGGCGGCCCTATTCCTTCCATCAGTACAAGCTCAAGAACGCCGCCGCCCACGGGGCGGCCGGGATGATCTACAACTACGGGCCCATCGGCAACCCCAACAATGCCTACGTCGAGGGGTTCGTCTATCACCACGTCGGCAAGGCCGTCGTCACGGACGTCTTCGCCGGGACGGGCAAGGGCCACGACGACGTCGTCGGCCGGATCCGCAAAGAGCTCCAGCCCCAGTCCTTCGCCACGGGCAAGACGATGACCATCGGCAACAAGAGCGAGCACCATCCCGACGGCGTCGGCATCAACCTCTTGGGCAAGATCACCGGAACCGATCCCGCGCTCAAGGACGAGGTCATCATCGTCGGCGGACACCTCGACCACCTGGGCCGGCTGTGGAAGCTCCTGCCGGGCGCCAACGACAACGCGACGGCCGCGGCGGTGACGCTGGGCGTCGCCGAGGCCATGGCCAGGTGTGCCGTCAAGCCCAAGCGGACGGTCGTGTTCTTCTTCTTCGGCAGCGAGGAGCAAAGCGAGGACCAGGGGACCGAGGGCTCGCACTACTACACGGAGCACCCTGTCTACCCGCTCGACAAGACCGTCGTGTTCCTCAACATGGAAGGCCCCGGCTCGGGCGACAAGATCGACGCCTCGGGCGGGACGACCTATCCCAAGTTCTGGGCGTTCGTCGAGAAAGCCAACAAGGACTTCATCCACCGGGTGCTGAACACGTCCCCGGCCTCCTACCCGGCCCGGCCGCGGCAGGATTCGGCCTGGTTCTTCTGGAAGGGCGTGCCCTCCTTGACCTTCGGGTCCTTCGGCGGGCCACCGTCGCCCCTTCCGACCTACCACAACACCCGCGACTCGATCGAGCTCGTCACGCCGGAGATCATGGAGGACATCGCCCAGCTCCTGTTCATGACCATCATGGATATCAGCGACGAGCCGGTCCTGAACTTCAGATAAGAGAAAGAAAGGGGACACGTACCGGAGGTACATGTCCCCCTGTCAGATGTGGAGCTCGACGATGTCCTCGTCCGCGAGGACGTAGTCTCGGTTGACCCGCAGGCCGTCGAGACCGGCGGCGTTCCACAGCCGGGCGTACTGGAGCTTCTCCGAGAAGTCCTTGTGGACCGCTTTGGCCATCTCCATGACCGTGCTCCCGACCCTGAGCGTGAAGGGGGAATCCTTCTCCGGTTTCTTCCCCGGGATCTTGCTGTAGACACGGACGACGCGCAACAAGCCGAAGACGGTCCGGCGGAGCGTCTCGAGGCCCCGGCCGTCCGTCGCCGAGACAGCCAGACGCTCGTAGGGCCCGTCGAGGAGCATGCCGAGGTCCTCGAAAGCCTGCGGGGCGCCCTCGGCGTCGATCTTGTTGGCCGCGAGGACCGTCCGCTTACGGAACGGGAAGTAGGGGGACGGAATGTCCGCATCGGCCCGGACGAGCTCGACCTTGCGTTCCGTGAGCCGGCCGACGATGCCCTCGAGCGTCACCGCCGCGTCGGGATCGGTGAGATCGGCGACGAGCATGACGGCGTCGGCCATCTTGACCATCTCGGGGAACCACGTCTCCACGAGCTCGCCGGTCACGGGCGGCGTGTCGATGAGCTGGACCTTGACGTTCTCGAACGGCATCATGAAGGGAGCGGGGGAGCGGGTGGTGAAGGGGTACTCGGCGACCTCGACGTCGGCGCCGGTCAGGGCTTTGACCAGGCTCGACTTTCCGGAGTTCGGCGGCCCGGCCAGCACGATCTGCCCGGCGCCCGATCTCTCGATCTTGTGGGTCGGGGCGTGCTTGGCCATGGAGGCGCGCCGTTCGCCCTCCTCCCGGGCCTTGGCGATCTTCTGCCGGTACATGGCGATGAGCTTGTCCGTGCCCTTGTGGTGGGGGATGACGCGGATGAGCCGCTCGTAGATGTCGATCTTCTCTTCGGGCGTCTTGGCCGTCCGCAGCTCGGCTTCGATCTTGTGGTATTCGGGCGGAAGGTTGGCCTGCATGGCAAAATTATAGCAAACAAGAAGGGGTCAAACCTTAATTCTTATAATTTTCGCCGGCGCCGTTCGATATCCCGGTCAGAAACGGCCGGCCCGAGGCGCGTGAAAATTATAAGAATTAAGGTTTGACCCCCCTCTAACTGTGAGAAAAAATGGCTCCGGCGGGCGTCTTTTATCATGGCTTTTAGAGGCGTCCCTGACCAGGCCCCGGTATATGCCTCTAAAATGCTGATATAAAAAGGATTAAAATTCATTAAAAACGCACAAAAAGCTTGCCTTGGAGGGCCGTTTTTTGCTATAATAACATCTTGAAATATGCCCGCCGGGTCCCGTGAGGCGACCGCCCCGGGAACCCGTATTTTTTCATAAGTGAACGGACATGACACAAGAAAAGTATACCGCTGAAAGCATCAAGGTCCTCAAGGGCCTCGAGGCCGTTCGCAAGCGTCCGGCCATGTACATCGGCAGCACCGGGACGGAGGGCTTGCACCACCTCGTCTACGAGGTCGTCGACAACAGCGTCGACGAGGCCCTGGCCGGCTTCTGCACCGAGATCGACGTCTTCGTCCACGTCGACAACTCCATCACCGTCATCGACAACGGCCGCGGCATCCCCGTCGGCATGCACAAGAAGGAGAACAAATCGGCCGCCGAGGTCGTCATGACCATGCTCCACGCCGGCGGCAAGTTCGACCAGAAGTCCTACAAGGTCTCCGGCGGCCTCCACGGCGTCGGCGTCTCGGTCGTCAACGCCCTGTCCAAGCGCCTCGACCTCGAGATCAAGCGCGAGGGCGGCATCTACACCCAGAGCTACGAGCGGGGCAACCCAGTCTCCAAGCTGAAACAGATCGGCAAGACCAAGAAGACCGGGACCAAGGTCACCTTCTGGCCGGACGAGGACATCTTCGAGTTCACGGAATACAACTTCGACATCCTGTCCCAGCGCCTGCGCGAGCTGTCCTTCCTCAACAAGGGCCTCAAGATCGCCATCACCGACGAGCGGACCAACAAGTCCCAGGAATTCCAGTACAAGGGCGGCATTCGC
>JAPKZE010000106.1 GCA_026393955.1 Candidatus Aminicenantota bacterium | reverse complement strand
TAAAAAGAAGGGACCTGGTCTTCGCAAGCCGTCTGGATCATTCGTTGGGCTTGCGAAGACCAGGTCCCCTTCCGGAGGAGGTAAGGTCTATCGACGATATCTGAAAGGAGGGCTGGGCTGGCCATTTCTGTCACTCACCAGATAGTACCCGGCTGCGGGAGGAATCGTTGCAATTTTAGGAAAACAGGGAAAAGGGGATGGGGCAGACAGAGATGTAGAAAAAACCTGTTTAAATTTTTTTTCCGGAGCCCCCTTGATAGCCATTCCGAATTATACCACAAGTGGCGTACGGATGCAACACTTTTTTTCATTATTTGGAAAAGATCATCTAAAGGCCTCCGGCTGACGGCTCTTGAGCCTGAAAAGGGCCCCTTTTTCCCCTTTCCCACAAAACCCTCCGGGACAGGCGTTCTTCTGGCGGTCTTCCCTGAAAATAGGATATATTGGTGAGGCCCTCCGGAGGGGGAAACCGGCCCGGAACGAGGAGAAGCCCATGAAAAACGAGGATTTCCGGCGCGCCGGATACCAGTTCGTGGACTGGATCGCCGATTATATCGAAAATTTGGAGAAATACCCCGTTGTCGCCCGGGTCGAGCCCGGAGATATCAAAAAAATGATCCCTGCCGTCCCCCCGGCCAGGGGGGAGGCCATTGAGGACATTTTCCGGGATTTCGAGAGGACGATCATGCCCGGGATCACCCACTGGCAGCACCCGGGCTGGTTCGCCTACTTTCCGGCCAATAACAGTCCGGCCTCGGTCCTGGGGGAGCTGTTGACGGCCGGCCTGGGCGCCCAGGGCATGGTCTGGCAGACCTCCCCGGCCGCGGCCGAGCTCGAGGAGGTCGTTCTCGACTGGCTGCGGCAGATGATCGGGCTGCCGTCCGGCTTCTCCGGCGTCATCCAGGACACCGCCTCGACGGCCACCCTGTGCGCCCTACTTTCGGCCAGGGAAAGGGCGACCGGTTTCGAGGGGAACGAGTCCGGCCTCCGGCAGCCCTTGGTCGTCTACGCGTCGGAGGAAGCCCATTCGAGCGTCGACAAGGGCGTCCGGATCGCCGGCTTCGGCAGGAAGAACCTCCACCGCATCCCGACGGACGACCGCTTCGCCCTCATCCCGGAGAAGCTCGCCGAAGCCGTCGCCCGGGACCGGGAGGCCGGTCTCGTCCCGGCGTGCGTCGTGGCCACCGTCGGCACGACCTCGTCCGGGGCCGTCGATCCGCTGAAAGAGATCGGCGGGATCTGCCGGGCGCACGGCCTCTGGCTCCACGTCGACGCGGCCTGGGCGGGGACGGCCGCCCTGCTTCCGGAGAAGCGCTGGATCCTGGCCGGGGCCGAGCTGGCCGATTCGCTCGTCTTCAATCCCCACAAGTGGATGCTGACCAATTTCGATTGTTCGGCTTATTTCGTGCGCGACCCGGCGACTCTCATCCGGACCTTCGAGATCCACCCCGAGTATCTCAGGACGGGCGTCGACGCCAAGGTCAAGAACTACCGGGACTGGGGCCTCCAGCTGGGCCGTCGCTTCCGGGCCCTCAAGCTCTGGTTCGTCGTCCGGAGCTACGGCGTCGAGGGCCTGCAGGCCATGGTCCGGGAGCACATCCGGCTGGCCGGGCTCTTCAGGGACTTCGTCGAGTCCGACGCCCGGTTCGAGCTCCTGGCCCCGGTCGATCTCGGGCTCGTCTGCTTCCGCTTGAACGACGGCCGCGGCGACGCGGCGCTCGACGACCTCAACCGCAGGTTCCTCGCGCGCATCAACGCCGCCGGCCCGGTCTTCCTGACCCACACGACGCTCCGCGGCATGTACACGATCCGGTTCGTCGTCGGCCAGCGGACGACCGAAGAGCGCCACGTGCGCGGCGCGTGGGACATCATCGCCGCGGCCGCGGCCGAGGTCCTGAAGTCCTGAACCGGCCGCTCACTCCGGCTTGAGGGCGGGGCGGCGCCGTTTTCGGAGCCAGCCGGTCCGGATGCGCGACTTCCGGTCCCGGCCGGTGTAGGGCTTGATGTCGAGGACGGGCGTGCCGTCAATGAGATCGAGGCCCGAGACCTCGAGGACGCGGCCGTCCCGGGCCAGGAGCTTGAGGACGCTCATCCCGAGCGGGTTGGGACGGTGGGGCGACCGGGTGGCGAAGACGCCGCGGGGCTTCGTCTCGCCGGGCGGCACAACCTCGAGCTTGGAGGCCCCGGCCTTGTGGAAGTGGAAGAGGACGATGACGTGGGAGAAGCCCTCGAGCCCGTCGAGGCCGGCGGCGAATTCGGGGAAGACCTCGATCCGGCCGGTCGAGCGCTCGAAGAACCGGGGCGGGGCGAAAACCGGCGGGGGCAGATCGGCCGGCTCTTTGAAACGGGACCGGACGACGCCGATGGGACCAAGCCGGACGCCGGCCATCATTTCCCGATGTACGTCAGCCACTTCTCGTAGCGCGGTTCGCGCCCGGTGACCGCGTCGCCGAAGGCCTTGATCATGCCCAGGGCGACGGGGCCCGGCTTGCCGGTCCCGATCGTGTGCTTGACCCGCGGCGCGGCCGGACCGGACCCGTCCGTGACCGTGACGATGGGGATGACTTCGACCGCGGTGCCGCAGTAGAAGGCCTCGTCGGCGCCGAAGAAGTCCTCCTTGGTGATGGGCGCGATGACCGTTTTGTAGCCGAGGTCCCGGCCGATCTCGAGCAGGCTCGTCCGGGTGATGCCCTCGAGGACCGATTCGCTCCGGCCGTTGGTGATGAGGGTCCCGCTCTTGACGATGATGACGTTCTGGCCCGGCCCTTCGGCGATCCGGCCTTCCATGTTCAGGAAGATGGCCTCGTCGAAGCCCTCCTCGCGGGCCTCGAGGCCGCAGATCGTCGATTGGACGTAGACGCCGCCGAGCTTGGCCGTCATGTTGAATTGCGTGTGGTGGACCCGGCGCTGGGGGACGATGAAGGCGTTGACGCCGCGGGCCGCGTTCTCGCCGAGGTAGGCCCCCCATTCCCAGGCGCTGATGGCCAGCTCGACGGGGCAGGCCTTGGGCACCAGGCCGAGGTTGCCGTAGGAGTAGAAGAGGAGGGGCCGGATGTAGCAGCTGTCGAGCCCGTTCTCCCGGACGGTCGACGTGATGGCCGCGGCGATCTGGTCCTTGGTGTACGGGCACTTCATCTTGGCCACGGCGGCCGAGACGAGGAAGCGGTCGTTGTGCTCGGGGAGGCGGAACACCGCCGGGCCCTTGGCCGTGCGATAGGCCCGGATGCCCTCGAAGACGCTGGTGCCGTAGTGCAGGGCATGCATCATGGGGTGGAAACCGGCCTCGGACCAATCATAGAACTTGCCCTCGTACCAGTATTTCTTGGCGTTGGGGAAATGGGTGTTAAGAAACATGGTGGGCTCCTTTATGGATGGCGGCCGGGGCGGCGGGAAGGACGATGGAGTATAGAGGACCGCTCGATCCGCTGCTGATCGATCTCGGCTTATAGAAGGCACAACCTCGTTCGGCGATCGGATGTCCGGTTCAGGCCTTCCTGAAGGAAAATGCTACCACAGCGGAAAGCCCAAGTAAAGCTATCGCCGGACGCCGGCGAAGTACGTCTTTCCGCCGTGGTCGCGCCGGCGGATG
>JAPKZE010000066.1 GCA_026393955.1 Candidatus Aminicenantota bacterium | reverse complement strand
GAGGAGATCGTCAACCTCATCAACGCCGGGGCCCGGGGTTACTTCGACCTCAACGACGCCTCGTCCCAGCTGCCGGAGGCCGTCCGGGCCGTCCACAAGGGCGAGATCTGGCTGCCCCGCGACAAGATGTCCAGCATCATGGACCGCATCATCTCCGTGGTCGGCCGCGAGCTCAAGGAAAAGACCCTCGACCAGCTCACCCCGACGGAGTTCCAGGTCCTGCGCCTCATCGGCCAGGGCAAGAGCAACGACGAGATCGCCGAGCTCATGTTCATCAGCAAGAACACGGTCAGGTCCCATATCAAGAGCATCTACGCCAAGCTCGACACCCACAGCCGTCTTCAGCTGGCGCTCTACGCCATCAATTCGGCCCTCTTTTAATGCGAAAGATCGAGGACGCCATGAAAAAGACAGCCGCTCCCAAGAAGAAGACCAAGGACATCCCCGACGAGCTCGAGATCAACCGCCGCCGCGAATGGCGGTTCGACTTTCCCCTCGACACCCTGATCGAGGGCAGCCTCGCCGACGGCGCCAAGTTCAAGGAGGAGACCCTGCTCGAGAACATCTCCTCCGGCGGGGCCTATTTCACCCTCGATTCCGGCGTGGTGGTCGGCTGTCGAAGCGCCAGGGCGTCGCCGTGCGGTTCAGCGATGACATGTTCCAGATCGTCCCGGTCAAGAAAGCGGCCAAGAAGAAATAGCGTCCTCCGCGTCGCTCTGACCGGAGGGATCGCCTGCGGTAAATCCGTCGTCGCCCGTCTCCTCGCCGACAAAGGCTGTTCCGTCTTTTCCGCCGATGCGGCGGCCCATGCGCTGATGCGGCCGCGCCGGACCGCCTGGAAGAAGGCGGCGGCCCATTTCGGTCCGGGCATCCTCAGAGCCGACCGGACGATCGACCGGGCCGCCCTGGGACGCCTCGTCTTCTCCGATCCGGCCGCCCGCCGATTCATGGACCGGCTCATCCACCCCCTCGTCCTGGCCGATCAGGAACAGGCGGTCCGCCGGCTCGAGCGCGAGGGCCGCGTCCGCATTTTCGTCGTCGAAGCCGCCCTGATCGTCGAAGCGGGGTACGGCCGGCACTTCGACCGGATCGTCGTCGTCCATTGCCGCAAGGGCGACCAGGTCCGGCGCCTGCGCCAGCGGGACGGGATCGGCCCGGCCGAGGCCCGGCGGAAGATCGGAGCGCAGATGCCGGTCCGGGACAAGCTCAAGCACGCCGATTACGCGGTGGACACGTCGGGAACGCTGACTGGGACGGTCGAGCAGACGGAGCGTCTGTATGCCCAGCTCGTCCGCGACGCCGAGCAAAAGACGGGGTCAGGCGGACTTGGGCTTGGAGAGCAGGGTCTTTAGCTCCTGCCCGGGACGGAACTTGATCCGCTGGCCCTTCTCGATGCGGATCTGCTTCTGACGGCGGATGTCGCGGCCGAAGCCGGTCTTCTTGGCCACGACCTTGAAGCTCCCGAATCCGCGGATCTCGACCTTTTCCCTGCCCGTGAGGGCGGTCTTGAGCGACTCCAGAACGGCCTCGACGATCGACATGGCCTTGGCCCTGTTGAAATCGGTCTTCTTCTCGATCGCCAAGGCGATATCGTTCTTGATCATCGAAGTCACTCCTTACGAAAGTGCGATTACTATATTTAGATTATTGAAAATAAAAAGTCAAGCCCCAACATGCGGGGGGTCGCCGATTGACTTGGCCGGCCCGCCTTCTTATAATGAAGGCACCGTGAAAGGCCGCATCCTCGCCGCTTGGATCCTTCTGGCGCCCGTCCTCGTGCCGGCCGCCGTGATCAGGATCAAGGTCGACGCGCCCATCCACCCGGTCACGTCCGAGTACGTCGTCAAGTCGCTCGTCCGGGCCGACCGCGAGGCCGTCGACCTCGTCATTCTGACGCTCGACACGCCGGGCGGGCTCGACACGTCGATGCGCCAGATCATCGAGGCGGTCGTCAACGCCAAGACGCCGGTGGCCGCGTTCGTCGGCCCCAGCGGGTCCCGGGCCGCGTCGGCGGGCATTTTCATCGCCATGGCCTGCGACGTCTTCGTCATGGCCCCGGGCACGAGCACGGGCTCGGCCCACCCGGTCTCCCTTTCGTTCACGGGCCAAGCCATGGACCAGACGATGGAGGAGAAGGTCACTAACGACGCGGCCGCCTACATGCGTTCGCTCGCCGAGAAGCGCGGCCGCAACGTCCGCATGGCCGAGGACGCCGTCCGCAAGAGCCTGTCCTACACGGAGAAGGAGGCCCTGGACGGCGGCTTGATCGACTTCATCGCCTCCTCCGAAGAGGAGATCGCGACCCGGCTCGACGGCCGGACGATCCGGCGGTTCGACGGCTCAGACCGGATTCTGGCCCTGGCCGGCAAGCCCGCGGCCGATTGGCCGATGACCTTCCGGCAGAGGTTCCTTCTGACCATCGCCAACCCGAACCTGGCTTTTATCCTGCTGATGATCGGGCTGCTGGGGCTCTACTTCGAATTCTCCCACCCGGGGGCCATCCTTCCCGGCGTCTTGGGAGGCATCTCCCTGCTCCTGGCCGTTTTCGCCTTCCAGATCCTGCCCATCAACTACGTCGGCCTGGCCCTCATCGGCCTGGCCATCATCCTATTCATCCTCGAGATCAAGATCGTGAGCTTCGGCATGCTGGCCGTCGGAGGGATCGCCGCCATGATCATCGGTTCGCTCATGCTCATCAAAGCCCCCATCACCGAGCTCCGGCCCAGCCTGAGCTACGTCCTGCCGGTCGTCCTGGCCGTGTCCCTGATCGTCCTGTTCCTGCTCAGCCTGGTTTTCAAGGCCCATCGCCGCCGGCCGATGACGGGGCGCGAAGGCATGATCGGAGAGACCGGCACGGCCCGGACCGACCTCTCCCCCAACGGCAGGGTCTTCGTCCACGGTGAGCTCTGGCAGGCGGAAGCCGACGGGCCCGTCCGCGCCGGAGAGAAAGTCAAGGTCATCGAGGTTCTCGAAGGCCTGAAAATACGGGTCGGCAAAGTCTGACCCGACAATTTTAACGGGGCCCGGCGGCCTCGGCAAGGAGAAGAACATGAACCTTTTAACGGCCCCTATCGTCGTCGTCGGTCTGATCGTTCTTTACATCCTCAACTCGATCAAGGTCCTGCGGGAGTACGAGCGCGGCGTCATCTTCCGGCTCGGCCGGGTCCTGCCCCAGCCCAAGGGGCCCGGGCTCATCCTGGTTTTCTCCCCCATCGACCGCATCGTCCGCATCAGCATCCGTACCATCACCATGGACATCCCGCCGCAGGACGTCATCACCAAGGACAACGTCACGGTCAAAGTCAACGCGGTGCTCTATTTCAAGGTCATCGATCCGCTCAAGTGCGTGATCGAGGTCGCGGATTACGGCTACGCGACCTCCCAGCTGGCCCAGACGACCTTGCGCAGTCTTCTCGGGCAGGTCCCGCTCGACGACCTGCTGTCCGAGCGGGAAAAGCTGAACATACGCCTCCAGGAGATCATCGAGCAGCACACCGACCCCTGGGGCATCAAGGTCCAGCTCGTCGAGATGAAGCAGGTCGACCTGCCGGAGAACATGATCCGGGCCATCGCCAAGCAGGCCGAAGCCGAGCGCGAGCGGCGGG